>JAJYGL010000186.1 GCA_021790625.1 Pseudomonadota bacterium
AAAGCTGTTGGTTCGCGCAAAGTCCGTCTTTTAACATTGCCAATCATGATGTTGTAGGCGGACTGTAGCGCCCGCCCTTCGGGGTGGGCGAGGATTGAAACATAAGTCGCCACGTCCTCGGCGCATGACTCGTGGTAGCGCCCGCCCTTCGGGGTGGGCGAGGATTGAAACTATCATGTTGGAAATATTGCGCTCGGTTGGATATAGTAGCGCCCGCCCTTCGGGGTGGGCGAGGATTGAAACCGATATGGCATCCAGGGATTACATAGCCGTCTTTGTAGCGCCCGCCCTTCGGGGTGGGCGAGGATTGAAACAGGAGTGAATACCAAAGCGCTTAGGTTAATTCCTGTAGCGCCCGCCCTTCGGGGTGGGCGAGGATTGAAACAACAACGGCAACTAAAGGAAACCACCATGACTGAGTAGCGCCCGCCCTTCGGGGTGGGCGAGGATTGAAACGTTCATGCTTTCACCTCACCAGAAGTCGCTACAGGTAGCGCCCGCCCTTCGGGGTGGGCGAGGATTGAAACCTTTAGGGCGGGGAACAGTTACGCCGTAACTACTGTAGCGCCCGCCCTTCGGGGTGGGCGAGGATTGAAACCTTGATACACGCTGTCAGCACGGGCGCGTGCTTCGGGTAGCGCCCGCCCTTCGGGGTGGGCGAGGATTGAAACCCTACAGCAGTTGCTGGCCAAAATGCCGCATTTTGTAGCGCCCGCCCTTCGGGGTGGGCGAGGATTGAAACTTTAAGAGGTGTAACACCGGTATATAAAACCACCCGGTAGCGCCCGCCCTTCGGGGTGGGCGAGGATTGAAACGTTTGATGCTATCCATGCCTCGCCGCCTTGCCAAGTAGCGCCCGCCCTTCGGGGTGGGCGAGGATTGAAACAGCGTCGAGATGCCATATATCCTGGATAGCTGCAGTAGCGCCCGCCCTTCGGGGTGGGCGAGGATTGAAACGCTTGTGGCAGGCTGACATTGTACCGACCGGCTGCGTAGCGCCCGCCCTTCGGGGTGGGCGAGGATTGAAACACAGGCGGCGGTAATTGCACAATCGCGGCCGCACGGTAGCGCCCGCCCTTCGGGGTGGGCGAGGATTGAAACAGGCGTGATGAATCACACGCCAGGCGAAATGCAAAGTAGCGCCCGCCCTTCGGGGTGGGCGAGGATTGAAACAGCGTCGAGATGCCATATATCCTGGATAGCTGCGTAGCGCCCGCCCTTCGGGGTGGGCGAGGATTGAAACCCGATCTGAACCACGTTCCCAGTAATTGCACCTTTGTAGCGCCCGCCCTTCGGGGTGGGCGAGGATTGAAACAATCATTGAATCATCGTCCAAGACCGATGGCGTAAGTAGCGCCCGCCCTTCGGGGTGGGCGAGGATTGAAACTACGATCTCGCGCACGATTAAGCCACCTGATAAAGTAGCGCCCGCCCTTCGGGGTGGGCGAGGATTGAAACGAACTTGACGGCGGGACTGGTGGAGATGTGCGTAGGTAGCGCCCGCCCTTCGGGGTGGGCGAGGATTGAAACCGGCACTCAGGCGGAGCATGAATTATTTCTGTCGGTAGCGCCCGCCCTTCGGGGTGGGCGAGGATTGAAACCATCGTAGTGATCGGCCATTTTTCCTGCTTGTAGGGTAGCGCCCGCCCTTCGGGGTGGGCGAGGATTGAAACGTGATATTTTGCTCAATGAGAATGCGCAGATGAAGTAGCGCCCGCCCTTCGGGGTGGGCGAGGATTGAAACATTGTCCGCTCCTGTGCACCATCGCTGGATTTGGCGTAGCGCCCGCCCTTCGGGGTGGGCGAGGATTGAAACTTACGCTATCCGCTGCGGGCGGCGATGGGGAAAAGTAGCGCCCGCCCTTCGGGGTGGGCGAGGATTGAAACCTATCCGCTGTATCAATCCAAACCTGTAATTAATGTAGCGCCCGCCCTTCGGGGTGGGCGAGGATTGAAACTTACTCACCTTGAAAGCGCGAGCGAGGGTTGCCGCGTAGCGCCCGCCCTTCGGGGTGGGCGAGGATTGAAACACATAAAAATTGCATATTAGGCTGGCTCGGTACGTAGCGCCCGCCCTTCGGGGTGGGCGAGGATTGAAACAATAAAAGCCCGTTTTCGCTGGCATCAAACTCCGGTAGCGCCCGCCCTTCGGGGTGGGCGAGGATTGAAACACATAAAAATTGCATATTAGGCTGGCTCGGTACTGTAGCGCCCGCCCTTCGGGGTGGGCGAGGATTGAAACACGATACAAAATCCGGCATAGTCCAGCAATGACGTAGCGCCCGCCCTTCGGGGTGGGCGAGGATTGAAACTAAACTGTCCATTGGATTCACATCATCGATTTTCGTAGCGCCCGCCCTTCGGGGTGGGCGAGGATTGAAACTTTCAAATTCACGCATACAGCTGCCTGATCCACGTAGCGCCCGCCCTTCGGGGTGGGCGAGGATTGAAACCATGGCAGCGCGTGTAGCAATGTCCGTGGCATCGAGTAGCGCCCGCCCTTCGGGGTGGGCGAGGATTGAAACTTGCGCTGGTGTAGCTCATGGACAGGATTTGAGCGTAGCGCCCGCCCTTCGGGGTGGGCGAGGATTGAAACATGCTATATGCCCCAACAGGCGCAGGCAAAACTGAGTAGCGCCCGCCCTTCGGGGTGGGCGAGGATTGAAACATGCTATATGCCCCAACAGGCGCAGGCAAAACTGAGTAGCGCCCGCCCTTCGGGGTGGGCGAGGATTGAAACATGCTATATGCCCCAACAGGCGCAGGCAAAACTGAGTAGCGCCCGCCCTTCGGGGTGGGCGAGGATTGAAACAATATATCGCGTGAGCAACGAGAAAGCCCTGTTGGTAGCGCCCGCCCTTCGGGGTGGGCGAGGATTGAAACCAGCGCTTAGGTTTGGTTTACGTTGCGCTTAGGGTAGCGCCCGCCCTTCGGGGTGGGCGAGGATTGAAACATGTTCAACAGATGGGTAGGCTAATGCGGCAATTCCCGTAGCGCCCGCCCTTCGGGGTGGGCGAGGATTGGTGTACAATTTTTGCGTCCTCCTTTTTTTCGAGAAGACTTCAAGATGAACCCGACAGAAGACCCTCCGTCAAGGTTGGAATACGTTGCCGCTACCTCATGGCTATATTTAAGAAGGCTGGTATGCTTTGGTGCGACAATCTTTTTTTTGTTTCTGTTCATTCAGGTTGTCTTCGATCCTGGCTGGACAACAGACCTTTTTAAACCTGTAAAACATCTGGATTACTGGGATCGACTCAAGGCTGGGGCCATTATGTTGTTGTGCGCCATTTCCATCTTTGTGGGGATATATGGGATTACTTCCTGGGATGCTGGCGGCTACCGTATGACCATGTTCAGATATCGCAAGAATAAAGCTCGCTATGGATGGCGCTGGTGAACAATGGTTGGCGTGACAAGCACCCCGAAAAATGTCGCAGAATAAATCAGTGGTTCTGTAATAATGGTTCGACCAGATGTTGCAATTTGGCGTAATATACCTGCCCGCTGACTTTGTCGCGGATGATGCCTTGCTGGTCGATGATGAATGAGGTGGGCAGTCGGTCAATGCCGCCAAAGGCTTGTTCTACTGATGTGTCTGCCATGGCAGCGGGGACATCGTCCTGATGGTCGTGCAGGTATTTGGCCGCCAGGTTCGGGTTGTCGTCCATGGACAGGGTGATGACGGTGAAGCCACGTGCCCGGTAATCGCGGTAGAATGTGGTAATTTGCGGCATTTCGTGCAGGCAGTACGGGCACCAGCTGGCCCAGAAGTTGACCAGCACCACTTTTCCCCGCAGGCTGGAAAAGGTGAGTGGTTGGCCGTTGAGCTGCCAGACGGTCAGGTTGGGTAATGGCTGATTGGGGTGGCTGGTCGGTGCGGGCGGGCGGAACCAGACATATACAATCGCGATTAGCAACAGGGCGGTCAATGGGCTGGGTAGCCAGCGTTGCAGGCGCGGATGGCGTAAGAAAAACTGTTTCATGAAAGGAATACCGATTGTTGTGGATTAAAGCGTTGCATATTTCCTTCGTGGTGAGCTGGTTCGCCGGCCTGTTCTATCTGCCACGTTTGTTTGTTAACCACGCCATGGTAAAGGATGCCGTGACGATAGCGCAACTGAAACTGATGGAACGAAAACTTTATCGGTTCATGACGCCGTTGGGGGTATTGGCGTTGGTGTTTGGTAGCTGGTTGTGGCTTGGGTATGGGTTTTTTGGCCTGTGGTTGCAGATAAAACTGGCGTTGGTCGGGGTGTTGGTGGTTTATCATTTGTACTGTGGTCATCTGGTGGGTGTATTTGCACGAGATGCAAATACGCACAGCCATGTTTTTTATCGTTGGTTTAATGAGATGCCGGTAATCATTTTGTTTTTGGTGGTGTTTTTGGTGGTGTTAAAGCCGGGGAGTCTGTAATGCAGAAAACAGAGCAGTTTTTTGCTACCTGTCCCCGTGGACTGGAAGCGTTGCTGGCGGATGAATTGCGTGGTCTGGGCGCTGAAGCAGTCGAACCGGTGCAGGGCGGTGTGGGTTTTGCGGGTCCATTTGAATTGTGTTACCGGATAAATTTGCACACCCGTTTGGCCAGTCGGGTGTTGTGGCGCGTCGGTGGCGGAGAATACTTCGATGAAGAAGACGTGTATCACGGAACGCTGTCGATTGATTGGCCAAAGTTTTTTACGTTGCAGCAAACCATTATGGTCAAAGTCACCGCCCAACGTTCGCCGCTGAAAAGTTTGGAATACGTGACACTGAAAATCAAGGACGCGGTGTGTGATCGGTTCCGGGAAGCGACGGGCGAGCGGCCCAGTGTCGATACCCGCGAACCGGAGGTGCGCATTCATGCCTATTTGACGGCTGACATGTGTACGCTGTATCTCGATACATCAGGGCAGGCGTTGTTCAAACGCGGATTACGCAAACAGGCCGGTCTTGCACCGTTGAATGAAAATCTGGCGGCTGGCATGATTCTGTTGTCAGGTTGGCAACCGGGTGAGCCGTTCTTTGATCCGATGTGCGGTAGCGGTACGCTGCTCATGGAAGCCGCCCTGATGGCGCTTAACATTGCACCGGGTAGCGGTCGTGATTTCGGTTTTGAACGGTTATTGCGCTTTGATGCCTTGCAGTGGCAAACCTTGCGGGAGGAAGCGCGTGCGCAGCAACTCGCGCCGACCCCACAGCCGATTTTTGGGCGTGATCTGTTCGGCAGCTCGTTGGATGATGCGCGCGCCAATATTGTGGCGGCGGGTCTGGAAGGCGTGGTTGAACTCAAGCAGGGTAACGTGCTGGAGGTGCCTGCTCCGGCAGCGACCGGGGTGATGGTGACCAATCCGCCGTATGGTGTGCGTATTGGCGAGCAAAGTGAGTTGGCGGCATTTTATCCCCGTCTGGGCGACTGGCTCAAGCGGCGTTGTACCGGTTGGCGCGTGTACATCTTGTCGGCCGACATGGCATTGCCGAAATTGATTCGTTTGCATGCCAGCCGTCGTACACCGTTATTCAATGGCGCACTTGAATGTCGGTTGTTTGAGTACCGCATGGTGGCGGGATCGGCGCGCGATTGACGGGGTTTGAATGGTGACTGTCCCTTACCCGTGTTTTCAAGATGTGATAGCCGGGTCAAGGAAGCCGGGTCAAGGAAGCTGGGTCAGGGAAAGCTGGGTCAAAGAATATTCAAATGCCCAGTGCCCGACATCACATCGCGGTCACGTGCTTCCTGACCTTGCAGTTTGATACGCAGTCGCAGATCATTGACCGAATCGGCATTGCGCAGGGCATCTTCGTAGGTGATCAATCCGGCTTCATACAGGTCGAACAGCGATTGGTCGAAGGTTTGCATGCCATTCTCGCGCGAGCGGCTCATGACTTCCTTGATGTCACTGATTTGGCCTTTGAAAATCAGGTCGGCAACCAATGGGGAATTGAGCAGGATTTCGATAGCGGCGATGCGGCCGGTGCTTCCTCTTTTGGCAATCAGGCGTTGAGAAATGAACGCACGCAGGTTGAGCGACAGATCCATCAATAACTGTTGACGGGCGTCTTCCGGAAAGAAGTTGATGATGCGGTCGATGGCCTGATTGGTCGAGTTGGCGTGTAACGTGGTCAGACACAAATGGCCGGTTTCGGCAAAAGTGACCGCATATTCCATGGTTTCGCGGTCGCGGATTTCGCCAATCAGGATGACATCGGGCGCTTGACGCAAAGTGTTTTTGAGTGCGCTGAACCAGTCGTCGGTATCGATGCCGATTTCACGCTGGGTGATGATGGATTTTTTGTGTTCGTGAACGAATTCGACTGGATCTTCAACGGTGATGATGTGATCCTGCGCGTATTCGTTGCGGTGCCCGACCATGGCCGCCAGTGAGGTGGATTTGCCCGAACCGGTGCCACCGACGAAGATGACCAGTCCGCGCTTGGTCATGGCGATGTCTCTCAGGATGGGCGGCAGGTTGAGTTCTTCAAATTTCGGGATTTTGGTCGTGATGGTGCGCAATACCAGCCCGATACGACCCTGTTGCACAAAGGCGTTGACCCGAAAACGGCCAATTTCGACGGGTGCGATGGCAAAGTTGGCTTCATGATGACGTTCAAAATCGTTCCATTGCCGTTCGGTCATGATGGCCTTGGCAAATTCGCGCGTGTGGGTCGGCGTCAGTGTCTGGTTGGTGACGGGAGCGATTTTGCCGTCCACTTTGACAGCAGGTGGAAAGCCGGCCGTGATGAACAGGTCGGAGGCGCGCCGGCTCAGCATTAGCCGCAGTAAATCATGTAGGGTTGCAAGGGCATCCATGGCTTATCCTATAATGGCGTCTTTGTTGGCGGCGCGGGTGCGGGCTTCATTTAGCGCAATCTGGTTGCGACGAACCAGATCCTGCAGGCATTGGTCGAGTGTTTGCATGCCGACGTTCTGCCCGGTCTGAATGGCGGAATACATCTGGGCGATTTTGTTTTCGCGAATCAGGTTACGGATGGCGGGGGTGCCAATCATGATTTCGTGTGCGGCAATCCGGCCTGTTCCATCTTTGGTCTTAAGCAATGTTTGCGCGATGATGGCACGGATGGATTCGGACAGCATGGAACGCACCATTTCCTTTTCAGCCGCCGGAAAAACGTCCACGATACGGTCGATGGTCTTGGCGGCTGAACTGGTGTGCAAGGTGCCAAAGACCAGGTGACCGGTTTCGGCAGCAGTCAGGGCAAGCCGGATGGTTTCCAGGTCACGCATTTCACCAATCAGAATCACGTCCGGGTCTTCACGCAAGGCCGAGCGCAGCGCATTGGAGAACGAGTGGGTGTGTGGGCCGACCTCGCGTTGGTTGACGACACATTTTTTGCTTTGGTGCAAAAATTCAATCGGGTCTTCAACGGTCAGGATATGGCCATATTCCGACTCATTGACAAAGTCGATCATTGCCGCCAGCGTGGTCGATTTGCCAGAGCCGGTCGGGCCGGTGACCAACACCAGTCCACGGGGCTGGATGGAGATTTCCTTGAAGATTTTTGGTGCGTTCAGGTCTTCGAGTGTCAGCACTTTGCTGGGAATGGTACGAAAAACGGCACCAGCGCCACGGTTTTGGTTGAAAGCGTTGACACGAAAGCGTGCCAGGGTAGGGACTTCAAAAGAAAAGTCGACTTCCAGTGCTTCTTCGTAGATTTTGCGTTGACCATCGTTCATGATGTCATATACCATTTCATGAACGACCTGATGGCTCATGTCCGGCAGATTGATGCGGCGAATGTCGCCGTTGACCCGGATCATCGGAGGGAGGCCTGCGGACAGATGCAGGTCGGATGCCTTGTTTTTGACGGCAAACGCCAGCAGATCAGAAATTTCCATTCAATCCTCCGTGAGATTTTTTGCGTATTATGACCACAGTCAACAATGCATGGCAAGCAGTTTGGCAGCGTATTGAATCGGCGGCGCAGACAGCAGGGCGTCCTGTGACGGATATCTCCTTGCTGGCGGTCAGTAAAACGGTCGAGGCAGCGCGAATCCGACAGCTTGCCCAATTGGGGCAGCGTGCGTTCGGTGAGAATTATGTACAGGAGGCATTGGACAAGATGGCCGTACTGACTGACCTGGCGCTGGAGTGGCATTTCATCGGTCCGGTTCAACGTAACAAAACAGCGGCAATTGCCACCCATTTCGATTGGGTGCATAGCGTGGACCGTTTTTTGGTGGCGAGTCGCTTGTCGGCAGCGCGTCCGCGTGAGCGAGGCTTGCTCAATGTGTGTATTCAGGTTAATCTGAGCGACGAAGCCACGAAGAGCGGTGTGACGGCAGCAGAATTGCCGGATTTGGTGTCTGCGATCAAGGCGTTGCCGAATTTGCGCCTGCGTGGTTTGATGGCGATTCCGCGACCAGAAAAGACGGTTGCAGCACAGCGGGCGCAGTTTGCTGCCGTACGGTGTGAGAAGGAGCGATTGAATCGGCTGGGTGCTGAAATGGATACTTTGTCGATGGGCATGTCGGCTGATCTGGAATCAGCCATCATGGAGGGGGCAACGTTAGTGCGTGTGGGCAGCAGTTTGTTCGGGGAACGAATCAGAACGGCGGCAAAAGAATCGAAAGAATTAATGGCATGAACATTCTGTTTGTGGGCGGCGGTAACATGGCAACGGCGCTGATTGCCGGGTTGTCGAACATGGGGGTGAATACCCGACAGTTTGGTGTGGTGGAACCAAAGGCATCTGCTCGCGAGGTGTTCCAGACGAATTGGCAGGTGGCCGTGTGGCCGGAGTTGGTGCCGGAAGCCTTGGCGGAAGCAGAAATTGTTGTGCTGGCGGTCAAGCCGCAACAGTTGCAGGGCGTGGCGCAACTGATGGCACCCTGGCTGCGCCATCAGTTGGTGTTGTCTATCGCGGCGGGGATCCATTCCGTCACCTTGACGGGTTGGCTGAACGGGTACACAAGGGTAGTGCGTGCCATGCCGAATACGCCTGCCATGATTGGCGCCGGCGTAACGGGTTTGTATGCAGGCGCGGCGGTATCAGCCGAACAGCGAACGCTGGCCGAGCGTATCATGCAGGCTGCCGGTAGCGTGTTCTGGCTGGCAAATGAGGCGCAGATGGATGCTGTGACGGCAGTTTCTGGCAGCGGACCCGCGTATGTGTTTTATTTTATGGAAGCGATGGAACGTGCTGCCGTGGCATTGGGTTTGTCGGTAGAATTGGCGCGTGCGCTGACGCAACAAACGTTTTTGGGGGCAAGTCAGCTTGCCATGCAAAGCGGTGAGGATGTGGGCAGATTGCGTGAGCGGGTGACGTCCCCTGGCGGCACGACAGCGAGTGCGCTGGACAGTTTTCAGGTTGATGGGGTGGCAGATGGCATCGTGCATGGGGTCGAAGTGGCAGCGGCGCGTTCCGTGGAACTGGGGCGGTTGTTGGCGGGTTGAAGTGCGGATGGAGACAGATGTTCCCTTTATTTTGTTGCGCCAGCAGGGTATAACAATGATAGCAGGTACTCAAAATGAATGAGAATGAGCAGCTCCAAGGGATGGAAAAAATGCCGCACCGCCTGGGTCAGGGCGTGGCGCAGTATCAGCAGCAGCGCGATAGCATGCTGGCTTCGCTGGAGGCTTATCGAAATTGGCTGGAACGCCAGGGAGACACGGGAGCCGAGCGCAGCCTGCGCTTGTACGACCTGGCGGAGAGTCTGCGTCGCGACAAGCTGATGTTGGCGTTCGTGGCCGAATATTCGCGGGGTAAGTCCGAGCTTATCAATGCTCTGTTTTTTGCCAATTATCGGCGCCGCCTGATGCCTTCGGATATCGGTCGCACGACCATGTGTCCGACCGAACTGTTTTATGATGGCGACAGCGAACCTTATTTGCGTTTGCTGCCCATTGAGACTCGCCTGCGCGATGAATCGATTTCCGTTTTTAAACGGATGCCGGTGGAATGGACGAGTGTGCGATTGGATCCCAATGATGTCGAGCAGATGGCGTTGGCATTTCGGGCGCTGGCCGATGTGAAGCGGGTATCGGTAGTCGATGCACAAGCCATGGGTTTGTGCGGCGCTGATGAAGCGTTGCGCGCATCGCCAGATGGTATCGAGATTCCTGCCTGGCGATACGCCATGGTCAACTTTCCGCATCCGCTGCTCAAGGGTGGATTGGCGATTCTGGATACGCCGGGATTGAACGCATTGGGAGTCGAACCGGAACTGACGCTGAATATCATCCCCAGTGCGCATGGCGTTTTGTTTTTGCTGGCGACTGACACCGGCGTGACACGTTCTGATCTGGAAATATGGGAACGTAGCGTGCGTCGTCACGCCAACCATTATGTGGCGATTCTGAACAAGATTGACATGTTGTGGGACGACATCAAAACGGATGCGGAAATTTCGGAAAGCATCCGCAGGCAGCGTGAACAGACAGCGCAGCAGCTGAATTTGGCGCCACAGCAAGTGATTGCCTTATCGGCGCAGAAAGCCTTGCTTGGAAAAATTCGCGGCGATGAGGCGATGGTGCGGCGTTCGAATATCGGTGAACTGGAGAATCTGTTGGCAGAAAAGATTTTGCCGGCACGACAGGAAATCCTGTATCGCTCGGTCTGCGACGAAGTGCTGTCCATGGTGGATGTCTCGCGTCATAGCCTCGCCGATGAGTTGATCAATACAGAGCGTGATTTGCAGCAATTGGCCACATTCTCGGGTAAAAATCGGGAAATTGTGACCGATTTGCGCGATAAACTGGTGCAGGAGAAAAAGACTTACGACGCCACGGCCACGAATTTTCGGGTGACACGTAGCCTGATCCAGGAACAGGGGGCAGATTTGTTGCGCGCATTGGACGACGAAGTGCTGGACAACATGCTGGTGAAGGGGCGCGCCACGCTGGAAGATTGCTGGACGACGCCGGGGTTGGTGCGCGGTATGCGTGGTTTGTTTGCGCAAATTGTGCAACAGTTTCAGGAAGTGGAGGCGCGGGCAGAAAATATTTCCCGGGTATTGAACGCGGCATATATGCGGTTCCATCAGGAGCATGGCTTTCCTCTGCTCGACCCGCCTGCGCTGAGTATGGAAAGCGGGCGGCAAAAACTGGTCATTCTGTCGCAACAGTTGGATCAGTTTGCACGCGATCCCATGAATCTGATGATGGAAAAGCGCTTCATGGTCAAGAAATTTTACTTCGGTCTGGTGGCCGAAGCGCGCGGGTTGTTCGTGCTGGCGAAGGAAGAAGTCAAATCCTGGTTGCGGCGTAGTCTTGACCCCGTTGTCATGCGTATTCAGGACCATAAGCGGCAACTGGAAGTACGGGTCGAAAATATTCGCCAGGTGCATGACAATTTGGATAACCTTCAACTGCGCACCACGACCTTGCAAACGCAAAGTTTCAATCTGGAAGCCAGGATGCGCGAAATCGTTGGAATACAGGAATCCATGTTGTGCGGGCGTGCGACCCCGTAGTCGACAAGTATCTGGCATTATTAGGAAGATAAGGGTAAATCATGACCTATGTGGTAACGGAAAATTGCATCGCATGCAAGTACACGGATTGTGTAGAGGTGTGCCCTGTCGATTGTTTTCGTGAGGGTGAGAATTTTCTGGTGATTGATCCGGAGGAATGCATTGACTGTACGCTATGCGTAGCGGAATGCCCGGCTGAGGCCATCTTTGCCGAGGATGAGGTGCCAGCCGATCAACAGCATTGTATTGCTTTGAATGCCGAACTCGCGCGCGAGTGGAAACCGATTATCGCGCGGCGTGACCCGCCGGCTGATGCCGATGACTGGAATGGGATCAAGGGTAAACTGAAGCAACTCAAGCGTTGATTTTGCGTTGTGAGATTTCCGTGACGGCAGAGCGGACACCATGGCAAACATTGCGCAATGCAGCCAGTGCCTTGCTGTCCCATGCGGCGCGGCATGGCTTGTCGTTGTCTCAGTGCCTTGTCCTGGTGCCGAATGATGAGGCTGGCGTGCAATTGCGCTCGGCGTTGTTTGAGCTTTCTGCCAGTGCGATATCCCCGCAAATTAAAACTTTTCCCGCTCTGGCTCAGGAAGCGCGCGTCCATTGTTCCGTGCTGACGGACGGTCGCCGTATGCTGTTGTTATATCAGGCATTGCGTGAACGTGGCTGGTTTGCAGAGGTGCAGTTGTGGCCATTGGTCTCCCAGTTGGGCGCATTGTTTGATGAATTGACGACTAGCGCGTTGAATTTGCCGCGCGACATTACCGAGTTCTCCGCGCAGTTGGCACAGGCTTACGGCATGCACGAATCTGACGCGACCGGGTTCGAAGCGCGGGTGGTACACGCGTTGTGGTTTGTCTTGTCGCAACCGGAGATGGGCGTGTCGCCTGTTGCAGAATATGGCATGCGTCTGGCGCAACGGGTGTTGCAAGCAAATAATCCATTGTTTTTGTTTGGTTTGTGGCAGGTTGGCGGGCAGGAACAAAGTTTCCTGCAACGCTGGGCGCAGAAATATCCTGTGCTGGTTCTGGATGACGGCGGAAAGACGAACAGCTTAAACGTCAGCTTACAGGTGGCATGGGAAGATAACCCGTCGCTGGCGTTGCGTGATCGTGCGCAACGGTTAAGGCAACAGTTTCCGGATAGCCCCTGGTCGGATCATTTTAAGATATTGGCTTGTCAAGGGTTGGAGCAGGAGGCGCAAGAAGCGGCGCGGCAGATACAGCATTGGCAGCGTCAGGGATTGGAACGAATTGCTGTGTTGGTTCAGGATCGCCTGACGGCACGCAGGTTGCGCGCGTTGCTTGAGCGCCAACAGGTGATGCCTTATGACGAAACCGGCTGGAGTCTGGATACGACCACGGCGGCTGCTTTTTTGATGCGCTGGTTGGAAGCGGTGGAAACCGGATTTCCCTGGCAACATACATTGGAATTGCTGCAATGGCGAGCACTGTTGCCGCTGGATGATGCACCGTTCTTTGAAGAAGCAATGGAACATTTCCTGCTGTTTCAGCAACGGCGCGGAGCAACGGATGGATTGGCGTCATGGTTTGCTGTTGTGTCGCAAGATCATGCTGGAACACCGATGGTTGACGTGACGCAACGCATGCAGCGGGCAGTCGCGTTGCTGGCCTGCCAGCAACGCCATTTACAGGCATGGCTGGATGCATTGGAAGCCAGTTTGCTGGAATTGGGCGTGTTGGGTTATTGGCAGCAGGATGCGGCAGGGATGCAGTTGTTTGCCGCGCTGGCCGAACATCGGCAGGCTGGCGAAGCAGCAGTGATGCTCGATTTGACGACATTTCGTCGCTGGCTGGATCATTGGCTACAGAGCAATTATTTTGTCGCAGTCAATACGAACTCGGCGCTGGTGTTTACGCATCTGGCGGCGATTCGCGGACGGGCGTTCGACGCCGTGTTTATCTTGGGCGGCGATGCCGCACAATGGGCGCCCAGGCAGTCTGGCGGGCCGTTTTTTAATCAGGCAGTGCGCGCTGCTCTGGGTTTGCCGGGGCTGGCAGATGTTCAGCAACAGATTCAGCGTGATTTGACAGGGTTATTGACAACAGGCGTTACCTGTTGCGTGTCGTGGCAGGTGCAGCGAGAAGGCGAAAACAATCCACTGGCAAGCTGGTTTGAGCGTCTGGATATGTTGCATGAACTGGCGTGGGGCAATCGCCTGCGTGAGACATCATCTTGCGATAGCCTGGCCGGACTGGGCGAGCAGGAAATAATGCCAGTACCACCTAGCCCCGGTTTGCCCGCAGCAGAGCTGCCAACGCGCATCAGTGTCAGCGCCTACAATAGCTTATTGGCGTGCCCTTATCAGTATTACGTTCGTTCAGTGCTGAAAATCAGTGCAACTGAACCGGTGCAAGACGATATGGTGAAGTCAGATTACGGCCGGCTCGTGCACGACATTTTATATCGGTTTCACGCCGCTTATCCACGTATCACTGGGTTGCCGGATGGTGAGGCAGAGCGTGCGCTGCGGCGCATCAGTGAACAAAGCTATGCCAAATCGATGACGCAAGACAGCTTCTCCCGTGCATGGCTGATGCGTTGGCAGGACAGAATCCCGGATTATCTGCACTGGCAGTTGCACCATGAAGAACAGGGGTGGGTCTGGCATGCGGGCGAGTATGAGGCGCATATTGAGCTGATGTTGAACAATGAGCGGCAAGTGCGCCTCTATGGCCGTATTGACAGAATCGATACGCGCATGGATGAAAGTATGGTTCTGGACTATAAAACAGGCAATCTTCAAACTTTGAAGCAGGCAGTCGCAGAGGTGGATGAAGATGTGCAGTTGCCGGCCTACGCTGCCATGTTGGGCGCGTCAGCGACCGAGGCGGCTTTTGTGAGCCTGGATGGCGACAGTGTGGCGGATGTTCGAGTGACCGACGGCCTGCAGCAAGCGGCAGACTGCAGTATTGAACGCTTGCGTCATATATTCGATGCGTTGCAGACTGGCGTGGGATTACCAGCAAACGGCGCAACAACGGCTTGCGCCTGGTGTGAAGCGCAGGGGGTATGTCGCCGTGATGAATGGACAATGTCCTGATGGACAGATGTCATTAAAATTGTGAGCCGTTCCGGTAATCCCCCAGCAAAAAGCTAGACTTGACCCCGTTGATTGCCCGCACCAGCCATGTCGGGCTTGTTCAACAAACGGTTCAGATTGTGGCTCGCTTTGCGATCACAATCTAACCTTATTCGTTAGCTGCTGATATTTTGCCCACGATCAAGCACCCAGCACCTTGGATTATTTGAAAACCCAATATGCTCGTAATATGAGTTGGCTGAGGGAGCTGCAACCAAAATTAATTTGCATTTCGGGCCCAATTCCGCTTGAGTGATGATTTGCAGTTTTTTCCCGATACCGGTTTTTTGATATTTCCTATGAACTGCCAGATCAGAAAGATAACAGGCATAGTGAAAATCTGTTATTGAACGTGCAATGCCTATCAGTGCTTCGCCATGCCAAGCTGTAACCATCAGATTGCTGTTTTTTACCATACCTTCCATGCACTCACGATCTTCAATTGGCCTGCGTTCGCCAAGTGTCGATTCCCGCAGTAACTCAATGAATTGATCCGTGGATACTGGAGCGTTGATTTTATATTCGATGCTCATAATCTTTTTGGCAGCTACTGTTCAAATTGAGGGACTGGCCGATTACAGAACTTAGCCGAGGCCCCGGAAGTTTAAAAACCCACAGGCCGAAACGAAACCGCTATATCGGCTAGTCCCGCTTGAACGCCAGGTTATGCGTTAACGGTCTTGATACTGACATTGCGAAACCAATTATCTTTCCAACGCTCAATTTTTTCACCGTCGGATAGCTTTCTTGGCGAGACTGATTTCCTCTCTCCAAAGTGTGCGCCACTGTCAATAGCCTTGCTATTTACCGTTGCATAAAGTTGTTGGTCGTTCTGAAAAGTAATCGCGACCAATACGCCACAATTTCCACAAAGTAGGCAATCCGCAATTCCGCTACCTTGGCGATACTTTCTCAAATGGCGCTCGTCTTTGATGTGAATAAGCAAGGCACCTTGCGGATCAGAAACATAAGAAGCGCCATGTTTACGGCAGAAATCGCAGTCGCAAACTCGCGGATTATATGCTGTGAGAACACCCGTGAATTCAATCTCGATTAAGATGTTGCCGCAATGGCATCCACCATTCAATTTGTGCGCGA
>JAJYGL010000242.1 GCA_021790625.1 Pseudomonadota bacterium
CAGCCGGTGGCGCGCCAACGGATTCCATCGTATGCACCACCCCCATCACCGCAGCCACGATACCAAATGCCGGCATACCGTCCCCGAGTTTGGCAATGCAATGCACGGGCACAGATCCTTCGTGATGGTGCGTTTCCAGTTCGTTGTCCATCAGATTTTCAATCTGCAATGCATCCATGTTGCCCGACACCATCAAACGCAGGTAATCAGTCATGAATTCGACCACATGATGGTCACTGGCGATGTTGGGATATTTGCTGAACAAAGGGCTGGAATCCGGATTTTCGACATCAGCCTCAATCGACATCAACCCCTCTTTGCGTACCTTGGTCAGAATATCGTACAACAGCGCCAGCAAATCCATATAGAGCGCCTTGGTATAAGCAGACCCCTTGAAACATGTCGGCAGCGCCTTCAACGTCGCTTTAACCGCTTTATTGTTGTTTCCAACCAGAAAAGCACCCGTGGCTGCACCAAAAATCATCAACAGCTCTATCGGCTGAAACAGCGCCGCCATATGCCCGCCCGCCATGGCAAAACCACCAAAAATAGACGCTAGAACAACCACGTACCCTACAATGACCAGCACCACGTCCCCCTGATAACAAAAACAATGATGTCACTTAACTTATCAAAACCACACCCGCAATTCAAATATACCATGCATACAAAGATTCGCGCATGCTCTGCATATGAAATATTTCGCTGGCTGGCTGCCCAGGAATCTCAAACTCGTAACTGAACAACACGCTGCCAGTGCGCATTTCCCGCTTTACCTTTGCCCACAAGGATGGCATGGCAGCAGGCGACAGATACGCCACCACCACATCATAATCGGCAAAATCCATCCGCTGATAATCGCCGCGCAACAAACGACCGCTGCTATGCGACCCTTTTGCGCGTAAATAAGACCATAACCATGGCAAGGGTGACAATTCGACGCCAACGATCTCACAAGCAGGAAATTTCGCCGCAAGATGAAGCACCATCCCACCCAAACCACTACCAATATCAATCACGCGACAAGACTGTCCTGCGTCAATATGCTGCGTCAGCCATTCCACCAATTGCAACCACATTGCTCGATCAGAAGGATAATAAGGCACCTGGGTTCTGAACGTGTGCCCATACACCAGCACCAACACCACAAAACCAACAGCAAACCAAATTGGCGGCAAATGCAACGCCCATACCACCGCAAATGGCAATAGCGCCTGTATGCCCCACCACCAGATGTCCATCTCACACCACCACGACAACAAAGCTGTCAGCACAGACTGAACCACCAGCACAACAGTCCAGGTCAATCGCCATTCGTGCGGCCAGCGAACAAACAGACGCCAAAAAACGCATTGCAATGCCAGCACGCTCAACTGCAAAAAAAAGGCCAGAAAAACTGGCCTGTTCATCCACGCACGTACTCGACGCAACACTTGACGCAACACTTGACGTATAACCTCACCTTAAAACAATTCCATACTCACGATGCCTTCGTCTCAAAGAGCCGCTTGCGCCGCTTCACGCAATTCACGTGCCTTGCGCGTTTTACCTGCCCGCGAGGGCATGTGGCACAAACCACACTGATAATGCGCGTTCAAATCATAACGGTCAACCACAAACTTGCCGCCACAGCGCTCACACTTTGCCGTCGACAACATACCATGATCCAGAAAACGCACCAACGTCCAGGCGCGCATCAATGATAACACTGGTTCTTCGCCTGAATCTTGCGCATCTATTTGTTCAAGATACAACTGGTATGCCTTGACAATAGCATGAATACCCTCGATTTCAGCGTATTTCAATAAATACTGATAAATATCGACAAAAACCGACGCATGAATATTGGGCTGCCAGGTCAAGAACCAGTCCGAAGAAAACGGCAGCATTCCTTTTGGTGGAGAAACACCTTTCAATTCTTTATACAACCGCAACAAACGTTCGCGTGATAGCGAAGTTTCTGCTTCCAGCATTTGCAGACGGGCACCCAACCGAATCAGGCTGATGGCCAACTGAATTTCCTGTGCTTCATTCATTACGCTCAACTTTGCCATGATCTTCTCCCGTTTGCTCAAGCCGCTTCTTCGACAGGTTGCCCCGCCATCAAAATGGCAGCATGCGCGCGTGTCAACGCAGACTCTCTGACCGGATTGGCCAACAACGCCAGCACAGCACTATCTTCGAAACGAAACCGTGCCAGCATCATGTTACTGGCAGCGAGTTTCATCAATTGAGACAGACTCAAATTTTGAATCAACTCGGCAATCTGAGTATCGATTCCCAACCGGAAAATAGCGGTCGCTTTGTCGTCACGCAGCATCTGCTGTGCAAGCAATAGATAATTCAGATTGGCATCACGAATTTCAGACAACAAATCTTTATTCATCGTCACTCTCCTCAAGCGTTTCATCATGCCGCCGGTGTCTGTTTCATCGAATCTGACGGCTTGGGTGCATATTGAAACGAAGGGAAGGGAACGGAAATAAGCTGAAATCGTTATTTTTCGTTGGACAAAGAGAAGAAAAGCAGACAGAGAAAATATTACGAGCGCAAAATAGCCTTCCATTTAACTGGAAAGCAAATGAGTGTTGCACCAAAAAATCGCAAGTGAATCAAACGTCTATGCAAGTTTCTGTTATACGCAGGCCAAATAAATTTGTCAGACAAAATCTGACACCGCGCAAAAAAACCTCACAAACACCGGCCTTAAAAAAATTGCCTTACAAGCCATTTACGGCAGCACTTGGAAAAACTTTAGGGTTTTTTTCAAAAAAATTAAAAATATTTTCAAAAAATTTTTAAAAGCGAACTTTTCCAAAAAATACCCGTATCCCATTAACGGCCACCGATAAAAAAAACTTTAGGGAACCTCGAAAATTTATTTCATCAAGCCGCAGTCACGGCCATGTAGGAATGAATCAGCGGTTCCCTAAACCTCTACTGCCAGGCAGCCGGCAACAAACGTTCGCGCCGTTCGGCGTCCAAACGTGTCACTGAAGCGCAGTCAGCCCGATGGATGGTCATGCCGCGCGTTTGGGTGGCATACGCCACAATTGAATCGGGTGATACAGGATGGCAGCAACGCGCCAGCGTGACCGGCAACCCTGTCACACCGGCTACGGTCACTTTAGGCTGTGTGCTGGCAACATGCGCTGCGACCCGCGGTTGAAAAACGGGAGGGGTCACCAGCAATCCATCCATTTTTCTGAGGGTTTGCTCGATTTGCTGCCAACTCAATTCGCCACGCCCCAATGCCGCGAACATTTCTTCGCTGCGGGTA
>JAJYGL010000265.1 GCA_021790625.1 Pseudomonadota bacterium
AAATGTTCTGCGAAGTCGATGGCAACTTCCCCAACCACCACCCCGACCCCTCGCAACCAAAAAATCTCGTTGACCTGATTGCGCGCCTGAAAACCAGCCCGGCTGAAATCGGTCTGGCCTTCGATGGCGATGGCGATCGGTTGGGCGTGGTCACCAAGGATGGCCAAATCATTTTTCCCGACCGGCAACTGATGCTGTTTGCCGACGATGTGCTGTCGCGCAACCCTGGCGCAGAGGTCATTTTCGACGTCAAATCTACCCGAAAACTGTTCGGCTGGATCCGCGAGCGCGGCGGCAAACCCACCTTATGGAAAACCGGCCACAGCTTCATCAAAGCCAAAATGAAGGCAACCGGCGCACTGCTGGCAGGCGAAATGTCCGGACACGTCTTTTTTAAAGAACGCTGGTATGGTTTCGACGATGGCTTGTATGCCGGTACCCGCCTGCTGGAATACTTGAGCCGCCAGACAGATATCAACGCCACGCTGCACAGCCTGCCCGATACCGTCAATACGCCAGAGCTCAATATCACCCTGCCGGAAGGCGAGCACTTCCGCCTCATGGCGCAACTGCAAAAGAACGCCAGATTCCCCGACGCTCAGGACATTATTACCATTGACGGTCTACGGGTCGAATATGCTGACGGTTTTGGTCTGGCGCGCCCGTCCAACACGACGCCAGTCATTGTATTGCGTTTTGAGGCTGACACCACAGCGGGATTGAAACGCATCCAGGACGATTTTCGCCGTGTATTGCTGGAAGCATCCCCGAATTTGGCTCTACCCTTTTGATGATGTCACCGGCAAAAAGAATACGCATGCCCTGCACGCAACGCTTCGCGAACGATTTGTTACATTTTCGCAACAAATCACCGGGGTATGTGGCCTCATGATGCCAAATCATTTCTCAAAAAGCCAATTGAAATGTTACACTACTCCCGTACCGGCAGTCTGACGTACAGCATATTGTGTTGCGATCCCGATTCGATCGGGTAAGTAAGCCTTCACTCGTCTTGCCGTTGCCAAATGACAACATTAATGGAGAAAACCTATGTCACGTACCCTGTATAAAATCCTCGTTGCTGCCAGCATCGCTGGCGTCGCCGGTCACGCACTGGCTGACGACAGCGCGCCCGACTCCCGCATCTATTTCACGCCTAATGTCAGCGCCATTGCCAGCGATTCTGACTGGCACACCGGCAACGGCATGGGTTTTGGCGCCGGTATCGGTAAAGCTGTGTCCGAACACTGGAATCTGGAAGCCAACCTGAATTTCGCCGACGCCAACTACAAAGGCGTCAGCACTTACCCCATTCAAGGCGGCAGCGAACGTAATATCGATGGCACCGTCAACGCCATGTATTTCTTCAACCGCAACCCGGCCTTCTCGCCTTTCGCCGAAGCTGGTGTGGGTGCGCTGAACGCCAGCAACAATAGTGGCAGCAGTTCCACCTACAGCGAAGAGAACGTCGGAGTGGGTTTCATGCACTGGATGCATGACATCGCCATTCGCGCCGACTTGCGCTACCGCTATACCAACAATGTCAACGCCAACGCCGGACTCATCAATGGTAACGGCAGCTTCTCGCCTGGCGATGTCATCGCCAGCGTCGGTCTGGTGATTCCACTGGGTCCAAAACCAGAAGCAGCACCGGCTCCGGCGCCAGCACCGGCTCCGGCTCCCGAACCGGTCGCCGCCCCTGAACCCGCACCCGCACCTGCTCCGGTCGTTGAAGCCGTTCCTCCACGTCCTGCCGCTCACACCAAACTGGTACTGGAAGGAACGCACTTCGCCTTCAACAAAGCGATTTTGTATCCGAGCGGCAAGCAAAAGCTGGATGAAGACGCCAAAATGCTGAACGCCTACCCTGACATCCACGTCAAGATCAGCGGATTCACGGACAGCATCGGCACTGCCAAGTACAACCTGAAACTCTCCAGAGAACGTGCCGAAACCGTCATGAAGTATCTGGAAAGCAAAGGTGTAGCAGCGGATCGCATGAGCACCGACGGTTATGGCAAAACCCACTTCATCGCCAGCAACAAGACTGCCGCTGGTCGTGCCAAAAACCGTCGCGTCGAAATCGAAACCCTCAATTAATCACTGCGATGAGATTGGTCCAGCAGAAAAAAGCACCTGCGGGTGCTTTTTTCTTGTCCACATTGACTGCTTGTTTACACCAAGCCCTGCCAAGCAACCACTGTTGCATTTCCACGTGATCGCGGCGGCTTAACCGCAACTCTATCCGTGACGCATCAAGCAACTACCCGAAAGGGTGATTACTCAGCCTCATATTTGGTATAGAATCGTTCCGGTATGCCTGTAGTATGTTTGTAATATATCTACTTTTATAATCAAGGAGCCATCATGAATGCTCATCCAGCAAAAATACTTACCGCATTATTGTTTACTGCCTGCGCAAGCCAGGCGCATGCCAGCAATCTGGTATTGAACGGTCAATTCAGCAACCTCAACACTTACAACAATATGCCCGTCAGCTGGACATTTACTCCCGCTCAATCCGGCTCGGATTTTTATATAGACACAAATAACCTGAATGGCTTGGGTAATTCCGCAGGGTTTGGCGCCGTCAGCACATATGATGACACGCTATCGCAAGCCATCAATACCACAGCTGGCGATGCCTATCGTATCAGCTTTAATTTAACCACGTATGATACATCCAACGACTTTTCGGCCAGTTTTGGTAGTGTTACCGGATATACGGAAACCAATGCCGTGATGACTGATAACCTGATTTCGTTCCTGGCTACTGCAAACAGCTCATCCACATTGCTCTCGTTTGCAGGGCTCAATGTACCAAGCTTTAACTACTTGCAAGATGTTAGCGTCACTCAAGTATCGACAACACCGCTGCCTGCTTCCGGTTTGCTGATGCTGTCTGCATTGGCTTTGGTAGGCGGCTTGGCACTGCGTCGCCGTTGATTGAACAAGCCGGCCGATTGGTTGACGCAAAATCGCGACCGAGAATATTCTAAATAAATCATTGCATTGACTGTTTGGTATTTGTTTCTGGTCCAAACATGGATCAACCACTTCACCCCGCCAGCGGCGGGGTGATTTTTTGCGCGTCCGGAAAAATCGGGAATGTTTCTTTACACGTACAGGAACGACAAAACCGGATAAATCAACGCTTCCTCAACCGATAGAGCACAGGAATGACCAGCATGGACAATATCGGTGCAGTCAACATCCCGCCCAGCATGGGCGCCGCGATGCGGTGCATGACTTCAGACCCCGCGCCGTCACCCATCATGA
>JAJYGL010000040.1 GCA_021790625.1 Pseudomonadota bacterium
ATCATCTGCATGACATCATGTGCGTTTTCGCCACAACCAATAATGGCGACCGGTCGTTCCCAGATACCCATCCAGCGTAATGTTTTTCGGCAGAGGGCGCGTAAACTGGGTAACAACAATAAAGCCAGTATCCAGTTGGTAAAAATCCACAGCCGTGAAATTGCCCAGTTGCCGGAAAAAGCAATGGCAGCATTCAGGATGGTCAAGACAGTGATTACCCAGATAATCTCGCCAATTTCATCCCAGAATGCCTTGCGCTGGTTGTAATGCCCCTTGAAGGTGAATAGCCCAACAGCAAAAATGACCAGAGCTGTCAGCAATAACAGGCTGATGTGCACTGAATCGCCCCACCAGTGGGTCAGCACTGCTATGGGATTCATGTTGCTGCGCAAGGCATGAGAAATCCGCGCCAGATAAAATGCCAGCAATAACGCCAGGATATCGCTGGACATCAGGCAATAAGGTATCCAGCGTGCCCAGGTTAAGCGGGTTGATGGCTGCATGGTTAACATGACAAGGACAAAAATGGATGACAGGAGCGATTATCGCGGATATTTCGGAAATTCGCATAAATATGGCACGAAATTTGACGAATTATTCACGTATATCATTCAAATGTGCGCAAAATGCTTTGTCCACGCAGATGCCAGGTATGCTCGGCCAGGACTCGTCGCCAGGCGGCCTCGCCAACGCTCGTGGCCATTTTCTGATCGTGGGTCAAACGCTCGCACCAATGCTGTAACTCTTCCAGTGAATGATAAACCAGCACTTCTTTCTCCGGTTCAAAACAACGCGGTAAATCCAGCATGTCATCATGTAGTACGGGAGTTTTGCAGGCGCAAGGTTCAAAGCTGCGCTGGTTCAGGCCATGAATGACATTTTTATCATGATGAATATTCAGCACGGCGCGTGCACCCGCGTAAACAAAAGGCAGTTGACGCCAGGGCAGGCGATTGGCATGTACGTCATGCACAGGGTTTTTCAGCGCTGACCAGCCCTTACCATATAAACTGACGGGGTGTTGAATTCGTTCCAGAACGTCACCTCGCCCGGTGCTGCGGTTGGCGACAAACACGATTTTGTTTGAGCGAGAGATGGCTCGTGGCCGGAAAATATTGGTATCGACGGCCAACGGCAGATAACTGGCAGGGACGGTATAACCCTGTTGGCGTAAGTCGGCCATGAAACCAGTATCCGTCACAAACACATGATCGACATGGTGTGAGAAGGCCGCTTCTTTTTGATTCAGTCTGTCACCAATCCATACAGCCAATCTTGCGTGCGGGCATTTGGTGCGACACAGGGCGAACAGACTTTCTGGCATGTATAGCGCAGCGATGGCAACAAACAAAATAATGTCCGGCTGGAAGTGGTGCAGGATCCGCTCAAGATCGGTGGAAACAGAATCAGTAGCATCTCCGCGCCATCGCTTATTCCATTTATAACGCAATGATTGCCAGACGCTATCACCATTCAATGAGAAATGCTTCACCGCGCAACCCGATTCGTGAAAAGCGGCGACAGTGTTTTCTACCCAATGCACAATGCTGCGGGTTTTGCCGATAACGAGAATTTTGGGTGAGCGGATCATGCTGTTTGCACCAGGTCTTGATACACGGCGAGCGTCTGTTGCTGCATACCAAGCAAGCTAAAGTCGGTTTGCGCGGGAACGGGGGCAGGGGTATGCAATAACGCTCGCACGCGAGCTTCCAGTGCATCGATATCTCCCACCGGGGTCAATCCTTGCGGGTACCATTGACGCAAAATTTCGCCCGTTCCTCCGTGATCGTAACCAATAGCGGGTATGCCGAGGCTGAGCGCTTCCGGGATGGTGCGACCGAATGCCTCGGGTTTTTCTGATAAGGATAACACCAGGTTTGATACTGACATTATTTCTTTTAAATCATTTCGATGACCAATCATGCTAATGTCATTTATTAAATCTAGCGTGGCAATTTGCGCTTGTAATTCCTGTGCGAAGTGCGTTTTTTTGGCATCAATGTTGCCGATAATCAACCCATGCACGGGTAAGCCGCTTTTTACCAATCGCGCAATGAGCTGAATGAAATCCTGTTGTCCTTTCCAGCGCGTGATGCGGGCGGGCAGGGTGATGAGAAGCCGGTTCGACAAGGCAGGATATGTTTGCTGCCACTCGGTCAGCCAAGCGGCAGACGGCTGAAAATGGCGAGGAAACTCGATTGCATCGACACCACGGTGGATAATCTGTACCCGCTTCATGTCGAGGCGAGGGTAATTTTGCGCCAGATAATTGTGAATGAAGCTGGAAACGGCAATCACCCGTTCACCCTTGGTCATGACCGCGCTATAAGCGTTGACGGTATAGGGGCCGTGTACGGTTGTTACCAGTCGTGGGCGTTGCTGAACCGGCATGCTGCGCCAAGCCAGGTAGCCCAACCATGCTGGCATGCGTGAGCGCAGATGCAGAATATCCACTTGCTGTTGCTGCAAAAACCGGCGCAATCGCGGTATTAGCAGCAAGGTTTGGAGTGATTTTTTCCCTACCGGCCAATCGATGTGTTCGCCACCTTCTGCCAATAGTTGTGGCAACATTCCGCCAGCAGACGACATCACCAGCGAGCGATGGCCTTGTTGCACCAGATAACGGCTGATTTCAAGCGTGCCACGTTCGACGCCGCCAGCATGCAAGGCGGGTAGCAGTTGCAGGACTGTCAAGCGCCGCTTTGATTCATTGCCGTTCAAAACATACCTGTCAGGCGTGCGTTGCGTTCGCGTTCCAACGCCATGATATAGCGTTGAATGGTCGCCAACATTCCTGGCGCAAGTTTCTGGAACTGGCAGCCGAAACGGCGTTTTATTCTACCGTTGGGCAAAGTCAGGTCGAGAAAGTTGCGAATCTGCAGTGTAGTCAGAATATTTCCAGTATCGCCCAGATCAATCTGGCAGTTCGTGTATTCATGTCCCAATTTCGTGCTCAAATATTTCATTTCATCCAATATGGCGATACCGCCACAACTGATGTCGGCGAGCTTTAATACATAAGGCTCTGAAAAAATGGGGATAATGCATTCAGCCGTTTGTACGACGGGTGTATTGACCCGAAAAAATTCACGCCGCTGCAAGCGGATCATATTTTCCGGTATTGAAAAGCATAAGGCAGGAAAGCCGTCATCGTGACAACTCGATAAATTTGAAATGTTGAACAGGATGCGGACTTTGTTCAGCGATGCCTCCGCCATGATATTGTTACTGGCGATGAACAGGTTGTTGACGGCTTCGTCCTGAGCGGCATCCAGTA
>JAJYGL010000109.1 GCA_021790625.1 Pseudomonadota bacterium
AAGACGACGGTAAAGGAGATGTTGGCCAGTATCGCGCGCAGCGCGCTGGGTAGCGAACAGGTGCTGGCGACGCAGGGTAATTTGAATAATGACATTGGGGTGCCGCTGACCTTGCTTGGTTTGCGCGCAGAACATCGTATCGGTGTGATTGAAATGGGCATGAATCATGCCGGTGAAATCGATGGGTTGGTGCGAATGGCAGATCCGGATGTCGTGCTGATTAATAACGCTGGCAGTGCGCATTTGGGATTGCTTGGCTCGCATGAGGCCGTGGCGCGTGCCAAGGGGGAAATTGTTGCCGGTGCCGGGGAGCAGGCGGTGGTGGTGCTAAACGGTGACGATCGGTTTGTCGGCCTGTGGCGTGAACTGGCACAAGAACGCCAGTTATTGCATTTTGCACGGTTTGCCGAAGCAGATATTGTGGGGCGGGCGCAGACAGATATTGATGGCAGTTATTTGCAGATTGCCACTCCGACTGGTGAGATGTCGCTGAGATTGTCGTTGCCGGGCGAGCATAACGTGATGAATGCTTTGGCAGCCACGGCAGGTGCAGTGGCGTTGGGATTGCCTCTGGCAGCAGTGCGGACGGGGTTGTCTGCCATGCAGGCGCCTAAGGGCAGGATGCAGCATAAACGCGCGTTGCATGGCGCTTGGCTGCTGGATGATACCTATAACGCGAATCCGGAATCGGTGCGGGCAGCGATTCTGACACTCGCTGCCCGACCGGGCAAGCGCGTGCTGGTATTGGGAGACATGGGTGAATTGGGCGATGCGGCAGAACGGGCGCATCGGGAAGTGGGCGAGTTTGCCCGCGCCAGCGGAATCGATGCGTTGTTGGCAATCGGGTCGATGAGTTTGCAAGCGGTCGCGGCTTTTGGGGCGCAGGGGCAACATTTCATGGATATGGATGCATTGGTTCAGGCTGTACAGCCAATATTGGCGGCGGATGTCACGGTGCTGGTCAAAGGTTCGCGTTTCATGCAGATGGAACGCGTCGTGGCGCAGATTGAGGAGCAGGGCTGATGTTGTTGTGGCTGTTTCAATCGTTGTCGAGAGATGTACGGGCCTTCAATGTGTTCAATTACATCACATTGCGTGCGGTGTTGGCGTCGCTTACATCGCTGGGGATTTCGTTTTTGGTGGGCCCGTGGATGATTCGGCGGTTGACTGTTTTGAAGATAGGCCAGTCGGTTCGCGATGATGGCCCAAAAACACATTTGGTGAAATCAGGCACGCCGACCATGGGCGGCGCACTGATATTGGTGTCGATTGTGGTGTCGACCTTGCTGTGGGGGGATTTGGCGAATCATTATGTTTGGGTTGTGCTGTTGACCACGCTGGGATTCGGGGTCATCGGCTGGGTAGATGATTATCGTAAGGTCGTGCATCGCAACCCGAAAGGATTGTCGGCCAAAGCCAAGTATTTCTGGCAGTCGTTATTGGGTATCGGTGCTGCGCTATATATTGCCTATTCGACACAGTTGCCCGTACAAACCGAGCTTATCGTCCCATTTTTCAAGCATATTGCCATTCCGTTGGGAACGGTGGGTTTTGTGGTGCTGACCTATTTTGTCATTGTGGGCACTAGCAATGCGGTAAATCTGACCGATGGGCTGGATGGCCTGGCAATTTTGCCAACGGTGATGGTGGCGTCTGCGCTGGCCGTGTTTGCGTATGTTGCGGGACATGCGGTGTTTTCGCACTATTTGGGCGAACCACATATTCCCGGGGCGGGTGAACTGGCTGTGTTGTGTGCAGCGGTTGCTGGTGCTGGTCTTGCCTTTTTATGGTTCAACGCTTATCCGGCAGAAGTGTTCATGGGGGATGTCGGTGCGCTGGCGTTGGGTGCCGCGTTGGGAACGGTTGCGGTTATCGTGCGGCAGGAAATCGTGCTGTTTGTGATGGGTGGTGTGTTCGTGGTGGAAACCTTGTCGGTGATGATACAGGTGGCTTCGTTCCGTTTGACCGGAAAGCGGGTATTTCGTATGGCACCGTTGCACCATCATTTTGAATTGAAAGGCTGGAAGGAAACGCAGGTGGTGGTGCGGTTCTGGATTATTACCATGATACTGGTGTTGATTGGTTTGTCGACGTTGAAGATACGTTGAAGATGTGTTGATGCAAATGTGTTGATACAAAAGGTGAGTAGAGGCATGGACTGGCAGGGTAAACGGGTACTGGTGTTGGGGTTGGGCAAAAGCGGGCAGGCGGCGGCTGATTGGTTGGCGCGGCGCGGCGCCTCGTTGCGCGCGGCCGATGAAGCCGACAGACCAGCCGGCCTGGCCGAATTTAAGCTCGGTGCCCCGGAGGTCGTCGTGCATTTGGGTGCGTGGCGGGCAGAAGATCTGGCGTGGGCTGAACTGGTAGTGGTAAGCCCGGGCGTTTCGTTGGCCGTACCTGTATTGCGCGATGCGCGTGCGCGTGGTTTGCCATTCTGGAGTGATGTCGAGGTGTTTGCCCGCGCGGTGCCCGCGTCGGTGCAGATACTAGCTGTGACCGGATCCAATGGCAAGAGTACGGTCGCGAGCATGGCAGCGGCGATGTGCGAAGCAGCCGGATTGAATACGGTGCTGGCGGGCAATATTGGTGTTCCGGTGTTATCGGCGCTGGACCGTCATCCAGAGGCGGAGGTGTTTGTGCTGGAATTGTCCAGCTTCCAACTCGAAACCATCGTCAGTTTGCGCACGGCGGCAGCCGCGATTCTGAATGTCAGTGAGGATCATCTGGATCGGTATCCGGATATGAATGCGTATGTGGCAGCCAAGGCGAGAATATTTTCCGGTGCGGGTTTGCAAGTAGTGAATCGTGATGATGCCGTGATACGTGGCCTACCGAGACCTGATGTGCCGGTAGTGAGCTTCGGATTGGGAGCGCCAGTCAATGCGAGAGATTATGGCCTGTGTGAGGGATTTTTGTGCCGTGGTGCGCAGCGTTTGTTGCCGGTGCAGGCATTGCGGGTAGCCGGGCGGCACAATTCGGCCAATGCGTTGGCGGCGCTGGCATTGTGTCATGCATTGGGCTTGCCGGATGAGCCGCTGGTGAGCGCGTTGAGCGCGTTTTCTGGTTTGCCGCATCGGGTGCAATGGGTGGCGCGGGTCGGAGAAGTCGATTTTTATGATGATTCGAAAGGCACCAATGTTGGCGCCACTGAGGCTGCGGTAACAGGTTTGGAACGCCCCGTGGTATTGATTGCTGGCGGCGATGGCAAGGGGCAGGACTTTTCTCCGTTGGCCGGTTGTCTGCCAGGCCATGCGCGCGCTGTGGTACAGATGGGGC
>JAJYGL010000203.1 GCA_021790625.1 Pseudomonadota bacterium
CAAAGTGATAGGTATCTCCGCGAATCACTGCTCCCATGGCAACCAGCGCATCGAACGTGCCCTCCTGCGCCAGATGGCGGGCAGCAAGCGGGATTTCCAGCGCGCCCGGTACGGTAACCAGCAGCAGATTCTCGCGTTTCACGCCTTGCTTGAGCAAGGCTTCCACACATGCTGCCAGCAACCCGTCCCCAATATCGCGATTGAAACGGCTCAACAGAAGTCCGATGCGCAATTTGCTGCCATCCAGCGAAGTGTCGAGTTCGGTTATACCCTCAAAGCTGTTGGCGGTACGGCGTGCCGCCAACCAGGCGTCAATGGTCGATGTCGTCATAACCCAATACCTCCAATCCGAAACCTGCCAGTGATGGCATTTTGCGCGGCATGGCCAACAAGCGCATTTGACCAACGCCAAGATCGCGTAAAATCTGCGCACCCGTGCCATACGTGCGGGCATCCCATTTTACTGTCATTCCTGGTTGCTGTTTTGGCAATGCATGTGCAGCCAGCGCATCTGCCGATTCCATTTTGTGCAGCAACACGACCACACCCTGGCCGGAAGCGGCAATTTTTTGTAATGCACGGCCAACGCTGAATGTGTGTGCCGCGCTGTCGAGTTCCAGCACGTCCATTAGCGAAACCGGTTCATGTACCCGTACCAGTGTGGGTTGCTCGGCCTGAATATTACCCTTGACCAGCGCCAGATGCGTCGCGCCGGTGACGATTTCGCGGTATACCACCAGATTGAAATCGCCAAACGGCGTGGTTATCGGCCGCTCGCCTACCCGTGACACCAGGCTGTCATGTTGGCTGCGATAATGAATCAGGTCAGCAATCGCCCCGATTTTGAAGCCGTGTGTCTTGGCGTACGGAATAAGGTCGGGCAAACGAGCCATTTCGCCATCATCGCGCATGATCTCACAAATGACCGCTGCCGGCTCCAGTCCTGCCATGGCTGCCAGATCGCAACCTGCTTCAGTATGTCCGGCACGAGTCAGCACACCGCCCGGCTGTGCGCGCAAAGGGAAAATGTGCCCCGGTTGAATGATGTCGTCCGGGCGGGCATGTCTGGCTACCGCCATCTGAATGGTACGGGCCCGATCAGCCGCCGAGATGCCGGTCGTTACACCTGTAGCCGCTTCGATGGAAACAGTAAAGGCGGTATTGTGGGGAGTCTGGTTGTCGCTGACCATCTGTCGTAAACCGAGTTGGCGGCAACGTTCATCGGTCAAAGTAAGACAAATCAGACCTCGTGCATGCGTCACCATGAAGTTGATGGCCTCCGGCGTCACAAATTCTGCCGCCATCAACAAATCGCCCTCGTTTTCCCGGTCTTCTTCGTCGACCAGTATCACCATTTTACCGGCCTTGATATCGGCAATGATGTCTTCAATTGGGCTTAACTGCATGTGTCCGTTCCTTTTTATGGTAATGATAGCGGTGCTTTATTGGCGGTGATATTGCAAGATGCGCTCAGCGTAGCGCGCCAGCATATCCACTTCCAGATTGACGCCATCGCCCACATGCAAGCCATTGAGACTGGTTTGCGCCAGTGTGTGTGGAATGAGATTGATGCCAAACTCGGTGTCGCGCACCCAATTGACCGTCAGGCTCACGCCATTGACGGCTATCGAGCCCTTTTCCGCCAGATACGGCGCCAGTGTTTGTGGGGCGCGAATCACAAGTTCCTTGCAATCACCAGCATCCTCGAATCGCAATACTTCACCCACGCCATCGACATGCCCGGATACGAGGTGGCCACCCAGACGGTCTTCCAATCGCATGGCTTTTTCAAGATTGACGGTCATGCCGGAAGAAAAGCCAGTCGTGCAACGTAAGGTTTCAGCCGAAATATCGACTTCAAAACTGTGCGCATCGTGCGCAATGACCGTCAGACACACGCCCTGACAGGCAATTGAATCGCCGATGGCGACATCGGAAAGATCGAGATCGCCGGTCGCCATGCGAGCGCGAATGTCTTCTCCTCTGGGTTCAATGCCAGCCACCTTGCCAACTGCCTGAATGATGCCTGTAAACATGGGTTACTCCGGTAAATCAAGTACGGCGGACGTGTACACTTCCTGCACGTCATCCAGCACTTCCAATGCATCGAGCAGTTTTTGCATTTTTAGCGCATCTTCTCCTGCCAGCACGATCTCATTTTGTGGCTTCATACCAGTTTCGGCAAATTCCACCTTGAAACCGGCCGATTCCAGCGCCTGTCGGACAGTGGACATGGCATACGGTGGCGTGATGACTTCGATACTGCCATCATCCTGCGTCAGGATATCATCAGCACCCGCTTCCAGCGCTGCTTCCATCAGTGCATCTTCTGCCGTTCCGGGCGCAAACAGCAACTGTCCGCAATGCACGAACTGGAACGCCACGCAGCCATCCGTTCCCATATTGCCGCCATATTTGCTGAACGCGTGCCGCACATCCGCGACAGTACGTACTTTGTTGTCCGTGAGACAATCGACCATCACGGCAGCGCCGCCAATACCATAACCTTCATAGCGAATTTCTTCGTAATTGACTGCATCCAGCTCGCCACAGCCACGTTTGATGGCGCGCTCGATGGTATCTTTAGGCATGTTGTTGTCATACGCTTTATCCATCGCCAATCGCAAGCGCGGATTCGTACCGACATCACCACCGCCCAACTTGGCCGCCACCGTAATTTCCTTGATGAGTCGTGTGAAAATTTTGCCGCGTTTGGCGTCGGTTGCCGCTTTTTTATGCTTGATATTTGCCCATTTGCTATGCCCAGCCATTACACCCTCTAGCGTTGACCGAAAAACGCCCATTGTACCACCGACCAGCGGCCAATCGCTTGGCTTTTCACCAAAATGCGCGGTATCAACGCTCGAGTTCAAATCCCTCTGCCGACCAGCATTCCAGCCCACCTGCCAATGAATAAATCTGTTCAAACCCCATTTGTTGCAATGCATACACTGTCAGTGCCGAACGGCTTCCTGACGTGCAGCACATCAATACCTTCCGCTGATGGGCAACACTCAATTGCGGGTGTCGGTAATGGGTACTGGCATCGGCTGCGGCTTCAATGATACCCCGTGGGATATTGATTGCGCCCGGCAAATGTCCCTGCGCAAATTCATCGGGCTCGCGCACATCCACCACCAATATATCGCCCTCTGCCAATGCGTCATGCGCACTCTCGGCATCCAGTTCCTTGATATTTGCTCTTGCTTCTTTTATAAAGCATCCAAAGCGTTTCGCCATTATAATACCCTTCTTTTGACAAGACAGAACGCGCT
>JAJYGL010000255.1 GCA_021790625.1 Pseudomonadota bacterium
CAAGACCAGAAGCCACCTGATCCGGAAAATTAATGAAGCAAAGCGTTTTTTCTGTTACAATGCTCCTTTCGCACGCTTGAATATGGGTCGTTAGCTCAGTTGGTAGAGCAGCGGACTCTTAATCCGTAGGTCGAAGGTTCGAATCCTTCACGGCCCACCAGAATATTCAAAGAGTTAGCCTGGTTCTCGAATTGGTATTTTTCTCTTTTATTTCCATGTAACCGCCATGTAACCCGATTTGGGAAATACGCCCCCGATTGTTCGGCGCGGTTTTGTGCGGTAGCAAAGGTGCCAACTGGCACTTTTGCATGTTGATTTGACCCATTGCCTCCCCCGCGTTTGCGCTTCCCGCCAATTCTGCATGCTGGCAAACCACACCACCCGCCTGTCGTTCGTCGATTCTGGCGCGTTCTGGCAAGCCGTGGGGGTATCCGCACCAGCCCCCGCCGTCACCCGATGCAATCGCTGCTTTGCTGACTGCAACGCTTCCTGCGCCAGCCTGACTTCCAGCCGTGCCCGTTCCAGTGACAACGCCCGGTTCTGGCTGGAACGTGCCTTGCCTTCTGGTGTCCTCGCCCCGGTAGACTTCTCCCAAGGCCGCCATGAGCGTATCAGTTCCGCCTGAACGCGCCCGTCGTTCATCTGTCCAGTTTGGTGTGGAATACGCACCTAGACCAGCATTCTGCAAGGTTAGTGCTGTCGTTCCGTCTAGATAGCCCGCTGGCATTGGCACACACTCGACGAGCCACTCCCGGGCGATTCTTGGGTCATATCCGGCCAGAATTGCCACGGCCTCGCGTCTGCTCCATGAGTCACGTTTCAGCAGCGCATCCACAATGTGCGGGGCGGCTGGCAAAGCTGCCATCATCGGGTTTCGCCTCAACAGGTCGATATGCTGCCCCGGATTATCGGGGTCTTCAATGTAATGCGGCATTGCGCTTCCTTCATTGCGCCTTCGTCAATCAGGGCACCAGTCAGACGGGCGAAGGTTTCCCGCTTTTCACCCCGTCGGGCTAGACTGGTGCGTACCTGTTAACCCGCCGATTCAATCCGCAACACAACATGCCCACCCACCGCCAGCGCATACCGCTGGACAGTTCGCATGCTGGGCATACGCTTGCCGCTTTCCATGCGGGCAATGACGCTTTGCGTGGTTCCCATGCGTTGCGCCACTTCGGTTTGCGACAATCCGGCGCGAGCGCGTGCGGCAATCAGTTCGTGCGCCAGAGTGAATTCATCGGTCAGTGCATCATATTCCGCCCTGAATTCGGGGTCTTTCATCCAGCCTTCTGCCAATTGTTCAACAGGTATGGGTTTCATGTTTCCAATTCCTCTTTACGACGATATGCCAGCATCAATGCTGCCTGCGGGGTCTTCTGGGTTTTCTTGGTGAAGACATGCAACACCATCACGCGACGCCCTGATGCGGTGAAATAAATGGCGCGGGCAATGCCATCCTTTCCCTGCATCCGCATTTCCCATAACTTGCCTTCCAATGACCTGATATGTGGCATGCCAACATCCACCGGTCCGGCAACCTTGACCAGTTCCACGATGCGCCAGAAACGTGCCCGCATATCATTGGGCAAAGCATTCAACTCATCAACTGCCACTGGGTGCAGCAATACAGTCCATGCGTTCACAGTATAGCCTTTTTGCTATGGGTTGACACCACCCGCAAGCTGGATTGAACCTGACCTGCATCAAACGGAATGCCGCCCTGTTCCAGCAGCCATGCTTCAATCTTGTCATGCCACATGCGCAGCAGGTCAAGCGGGCGGCGGCGGTAATGCTTTTCAGCCAAAGCAGAAGGCTTGTACCCCATAATCTGCGCACTGATTCCGCTGGGCATTTCCACCCACTCGCACAGGGTGCCAAAAGACCGGCGCAAGCCATGTAACGTGACATGCGGCAAACCAGCCTTTGCTAGTGCGTCATTATGGGCAATGCGTGGTTCAGCAACTTTGCCGTCAGCAGCAGTCGGGCTACTGAATACCCATTGATTGCGCCGTGGCAACATTGAAAGCAAGCTGGCAAGGTATGGGGTCAGCGGAATAATGCGTTGACCTTCCACCTTGTCCCTGATGGTCATGCTTCGCCATTGAAAATCCACGTCGGCCCATTTCAACCCGGCCATTTCTTCACGACGTGCCCCGGTTATCAGCAAGGCTTGCAGGTAAGCGGATATGACAGGGTTCCCTACTTCACGCACAGATTTGAGCCACAGCGGTAACTGTTCACGCTGCAAGCTGTCCCCTTCCTTGGCCTTTGTCGGCTGAACAACCTTCTTCACCTTTTGCGCCTGATACGCTCCGGCTGGTATCAGCCCTGAAAATTCTTTTTCGCCATCACACCAGCGAATGAATGCCCGCAACAGCCGGTAACTTTGCGCGGCACTGGTCGGGCGGCTGGCTGATTCCTTTTCCAGCCAAACCGCCAGCCGTTCAGCGGTCATATCCTTCAGCCCGGTATCCAGCAATGAAGCCAATGGGCCAGCCATGGTTAACACACTGCTACGCTTGCGCACCTGTCCACCAACAGCCGATAACCTCAAGTGGTCCCGGTAATGCCTTTCACCCCACCCGGTTTTGCTTGCATCCAGATACAGCGGCCACACATCACCAAAAACCAGATTCTTGCGCACGGATTCCACCCGCACCAACTCACGGGCGGCAACAGCATCACGTTTTGTCTGGCGTGGGTCTTGCCCGTCATCCGTTTGCACCTTCAAGCGTCTGGCCTCGGATTGCGCTTGCTCAATCGTCCAGCTTTTCGGGTCACCAATGGTTATGCGCAGCGTTCTACCGTCCAACTTGCCCTGAAAAATGTATGAACGGGCACCAGCCCCCGTAACACGCAACCCAAGCCCCGGCGCAACCGTATCCCACAGGAAGGATTGCACCTTGCCCGGTTCGCATACAAACGCATCAATTCTGCCAGCCGTGAATTTGACCTTTGCCATAATCCGAAAGTCTCCATGTAACCGCCATGTAACCCGATTATAGCAATATTGGGGAATATCAGGGAATAATGATGACCTGCGGATTTTTGGTTACACGCTTTATTTTCATGATGTTATATGTTTTTCAGGCGTGTCAATCAACAGTCAGGAATGGCATGTTTTACGGACTTTTAATCCGTAGGTCGAAGGTTCGAATCCTTCACGGCCCACCAACAAATCAAGGACTTGCAGAGATGCCAGTCCTTTTTTCTTTACCAAGGCAAGCGGCAGAATTGAGACGCGGATAAAAAATCACGTCGGCAACTTTAAT
>JAJYGL010000097.1 GCA_021790625.1 Pseudomonadota bacterium
ATGATGTCGGCAAAGGGTAATTGGGGTTTGTCTTGCGTGTCGTCCGGAATGAAGCTGAGTACTTTGGTGACAATCTCCGTTTCTATCATGCCGAGGCTGTGTTCGATAATGCTGCCGCTGCGGCTGGTGTCGCGCTCTGGAAGCGACATGACCCGTGGCCGCACAGTGGCCATTTGTGGCCGGTAATTCTTGGTAATGATGGTACAAAGCAGGCTGCCGCCAAACGTCGGACGCGTTGCGGCAAGGCCGCGATTGTCCGGGTCGATATTCAGTTCGGTGCAATCGGCTGTCAAGCCGGTTTCCAGCGTGGTGGCGACGCTACCAGCGAGATCCCGCCCTTGTGTGGTAGCGCCCAACAGCAGAATTTCCGGTTTGTAACGATTGACCAGATCGGTCATGCCTCTGGTGAATGGTTCATTGCGATAATTCGTCAGAACAGGATCTTCCACCAGATAGCAGTTGTCGGCGCCATAAAAGAAACTTTCTTCGCAGAATCGGCGTGTGGGAAGGCCGGCAGCGCCCATGACGACACCAGACAGGCTGACGCCAAGCTTGTCGGCCAGTTTGCGGCCTTCACCGAGCAACTCCCAGGAAACCGGGTGTACTTCGCCCTGTTCGTGTTCGATGAATACCCAGATGCCTTGATAGGCTTTCAGGTGTTCATCCAGTTCAAAATTGCCTCGTCCAGCTTTTTTGGGACTCGTGCTGCGCTCAGTAGTTGATGTCATGAATGGCTCCTCAGGCTGTCGTGCATTTTTGGGTGCTGGGTAAACAGTTTGTTGATGAGGGTCAGCGCAATGTCGCGAGGATCATTGCTTTCGGTATCGATGATGTCGGCGCGACGTGCCAGTGGTTTGGGCGCAAATACCTTGGATACCAGCGTTGGAGAACCTTTGAGGCCAATTTTGTTGACATCTTCGATGCCGGCGGCGTCCTTGTTCCAGATTTTGGTGGCATACCGTGCCGCGCGGAACATGTTTTCCATGGTGGCATAACGCATGTCGTTACTGCCTTCCAGCATGGTAATCAGGCACGGCAGGCGGGTTTGCAGGACTTGTACGCCACTTTCTGCGCGGCGTTGTACCTGGATGGTGTTTTTTTTCAGGTCGATGGCGTCAATTTGCGCAACGTAGGTCAATAGTTGCAGGTTCAGGCGTTTGGCGATGCCTGGCCCGACTTGCGCAGTGTCGCCATCGATGGTCTGTTTGCCCGCAAAAACCATGTCGACCTTCATGTCTTTTTCTATTTGCCGAATGGCCTGTGCCAGTGCGAAAGAGGTTGCCAAGGTATCTGCGCCGGCAAAGGCACGGTCGGTGACCAGAATGGCTTCGTCTGCGCCATAAGCGATGCATTTTTTCAGCGCTATTTCGGCTTGAGGGGGCCCCATGCTGATGACGGTGACGCGTCCGCCATGGCTGTCTTTCAGGCGCAAGGCCGCTTCCAGCGAAAACAGGTCATATGGATTGACAATGGCCGGCACGCCTTGACGCATGATGGTATTGGTGACAGGATGGACGCGAATCTGCGCGCTGTCTGGAACCTGTTTGATGCAAACGACGATGTGCATGATGTGCTCCTGTATTAACGGGCGCCGGGCAGGGTGGATTTGAGCTTTTCAATGGAAAAACTTTTGGCGTCGGCGTCCTGAAATACCTTGAATACTTTTTCGGTGGCGGCATCGGAACGAACGAAGTCTTGATAGGCACGTTCCAGTGCATTACGGTAAATTTCGAACAAGGCTTCTTGTGTTTTGCTCGTCAGGTTGTGTTCCTGACGCAGATATTGGTAAAAGCGTTTCAGGATGTGCAAGCGGTTGACATTGACAACGGTTTCATCCCATGGAATGTTGAAATAGGCCAAAAATTCTTCTGCAGCAGAAAATTGTTTCAATTCTTCAATCATGACGTTCATGATGGCATTCCTGTGTGGATGGTGGTTTCCAGATAAAAGCGGCGCAGTTCGTCGGTGTTGGGCGAACGTTTGTTCAGTGTGCTGTGTACCCGGATGGCTTGCAGGACGGCATTGGCTTCGTCTGCCGTCAGGATCATGCCAAGGCGGGCATAGGCATCGAGTACGGCATGCGAACCGGAATGCTTGCCCAGTACAGTATGGTGGTGGCGTCCGACTTCGGATGGACTGAAACCTTCGTAGTTCAATGGGTTTTTCATCAGGCCATCGACATGAATGCCCGCCTCATGGGTAAACACAAACTCGCCGACGATGCTTTTGTTGCTGGCAACCGTACGCCCGGAGGCTTGTGCCACCAGTGCTGAAATGTCCGGGAAGCGCAGGGCGTCAATTTGAGTTTCAATGTGGTGCAGATGGCGTAGTGCCATGACAACTTCTTCCAGCGCCGCGTTGCCCGCGCGTTCTCCCAATCCATTGACAGTGGTGTTGACGTGGGTGGCGCCTGCCTGAATGGCGGCCAATGTGTTGGCAGTGGCCAATCCAAGATCGTTGTGGGCATGCATTTCCAGTTGCAGATCGCAGGTTTGACGCAGATCATGAATGCGCTGCCAGGTCCCGAATGGCTCCAGCAGACCAAGGGTGTCGGCATAGCGCAGCCGCGTTGCGCCGAAATGCTGTGCTGCTTCTGCCACCCGTTGTAGAAAGACTGGGTCAGCACGTGACGCGTCTTCCATTCCGACGCTGACTTTGAGGCCAAGATCGCGGGCACGCGGAACATAGTGAGCAATTTGTGCCAATACCCAGTCTTCATTGCGCCCCAATTTGTGGGTAATCTGGATGGAGGATACCGGGATGGACAGGTTGACCCAATCAACGGCGCAATGACTGACTGCGTTGAGGTCTTGCTGGCACATGCGCGCCCAGACCATCAATTGACTGGCAAGCCCCAAATCGACAATTCTCTGAACCTGTTCGATTTCTGTGTTACCCATGGCGGGAATGCCGATTTCCATTTCTGGCACGCCAGCGGCGTCGAGCGCGCGAGCGATAGCGATTTTTTCTTCGATGTTGAACGCCACACCGGCGGTCTGTTCGCCATCGCGCAAAGTTGTGTCGTTAATCGTTACCATGATCGCATCCCATTTCGTTATTGCCGCCATTCTCTGATAAGCAATTCACGTGCCAATAAAATTTATTATTTATTTTCATTGTGTTGAATAAATATTATGGTGATGGTTTTGATGCGGCTGTTGTGTTTGTCATGTTTGCTGCATGATTTGTCGCAGGATGGCGTGTTTCTGATTCATTTCGTCAGAAGTCGCATTGTGTGGGTTGTCGCGCCCGTGTTTTCTCGCGGCTCCGG
>JAJYGL010000077.1 GCA_021790625.1 Pseudomonadota bacterium
AGATATTTGCCATATGTATTCCCAATCAGCAAATCCACAGGCTCGGTAAACAACAACGAGCGCATGTGCCACAAATCCTTCTTCGGATAAACGTGACATCCCTTGCCAAACGGCGAAGCATCAAACAATTCCTGCACTTTTGCCGCCCACTTCTCATCACCATTGGTCGACAGCACGTGCACCGGTTCGGCACCCAATTCGAGCAGAAAGGCAGTCATTCCCAGCATCAAATCGGGATCGCCATACAATGCAAATTTTTTGCCATGGATGTGTGCGCTGGAATCGGCAATCGCATCCACCAGGCGACCACGCTCTTTTTCCAGACTGGCCGGAATGGGTTTACCGGTCAGGCGGGAAATTTCCATCAGAAACTGGTCGGTGCCGGCAAGCCCCATCGGGTGGTACAGTGCGACCACTTCCTGGCCTTTTTCCGCGATGAATTTACAGGTTTTTTCTGTACTGAAACCCTGGAATGAAATGGTTGCCTTCGCATGCAACGCGCCTTTGACTTCTTCCTTGGTCGTTCCGCCATCGTACATGCGGAATTCACCATCACTGGGCGTATTCCACACGTCGGACGGGTCACATACGACGGTATAGTCCGCGCCGAACAAATTCATGATGCGCCGCACTTCAGGGATATTACCGACGACATAGCCGTCGAAACCGCCAATGAAATTGATGGAGTCATTGGGCGTGCGCTCCTGACCTTCCCAAAAATGGCTGATAACACCCTTCAATGCATTGTCATAGCCCGTGATATGGCTACCGACGAAAGCAGGCGTATGCGCATAAGGCACATCATATTCTTCCGGCACGCTGCCTTTCTGTTTCGAGGTCCGAATGAAAGCGCCGAGGTCGTCACCAATCACTTCCGCCATACAGGTCGTGCTCACCGCAATCATTTCCGGCTTGTACATGTTGTAGGCGTTGGCCAGGCCATCAATCATGTTGTTCAGACCGCCGAACACCGCCGCATCCTCTGTCATCGACGACGACACACAGGAGGTCGGTTCCTTGAAATGGCGTGAAAAGTGCGAGCGGTAATACGCCACGCAACCTTGCGAACCATGTACAAACGGCAAGGTCTTGGCAAAACCCACGGCAGCGAATACCGCGCCCAAAGGCTGGCAGGCTTTGGCCGGGTTTACCGTCAACGCTTCACGCGCGAAATTTTTTTCGCGATATTCCATCGTCTTGGCCCATTCGGTCACCTCGACCACTTTATCGGCCGGATAGGCGAACTCGAAATTCTCTTTCTTGTTCTTGAACAGTTCCTTGTATTCCGGTTCGCGGAACAGCAACTCATGATCAAGCACTTTGTCTACGTTCTGACTCATCATTTTTCTCCTGATTAATGGCTGTTGCCAGCCAGCACGGCGCGACACCGCCGCGCCGAAACTCGTGTCACTTTTTCCATGGCGCCTTGGTCAGCGCCCATACCGGATTATTGATGGCCATATCCATGTCGCGCGCAAAAATCGCAAAACCATCGTAACCATGGTAAGGGCCGGAATAATCCCAGGAATGCATCTGCCGGAACGGCACACCCATCTTCTGGAACACATATTTTTCCTTGATACCGGAACCCACCAGATCAGGTTGAATCTTCTCGACGAATTTCTCGAACTCGTAGCCGGTCACGTCGTCATAAATCAACGTACCATCCTTGACGTAGTGTGTCGTACGCTGATAGTCGTCGTTGTGACCGAACTCATAACCCGTACCCACCACATTCATGCCCAGATCCTCATACGCGCCGATCACGTGACGAGGACGCAAGCCACCCACGAACAGCATGACAGTCTTGCCTTCCAGGCGTGGACGGTATTTGGCAATGACCGCATCGGTCAGTTTGCGGTATTTGGCGATAACTTTTTCTGCTCCTTCCTTGATTTTGTCATCAAAATGACTGGCAATTTCGCGCAGACTGGCCTCGATCTTGGAAGGGCCAAAGAAGTTATATTCCACCCAGGGAATACCGTATTTCTCTTCCATATGACGAGAAATATAGTTCATCGAGCGGTAGCAATGCAGGATGTTCAGCTTGGCCTTCGGTGTGTTTTCCAATTCGGCAATTGTGCCGTCACCCGACCACTGGGCGATCACACGTAAACCCATTTCTTCCAGCAGAATACGGGACGACCAGGCATCACCACCGATGTTGTAGTCACCAATAATGGCCACGTCATACGGTGTAGTAACAAACTCCGGATGTTTGCCGTCAGATTTGTCGAACACCCAATCACGCACCGCGTCGTTGGCAATGTGGTGACCCAGCGATTGCGACACACCGCGAAAGCCTTCGCAACGCACAGGAACAATGGTTTTGCCGTTGTATTCCTTGGATTTTTTCTTCGACACTGCTTCGATATCATCGCCAATCAGGCCAATCGGGCATTCGGACTGTACGGTGATGCCCTTGTTGAGCGGAAACAGCACTTCGATTTCATCGATGATTTTTTCCAGCTTTTTGTCACCGCCGAACACGATGTCTTTTTCCTGGAAATCGGACGTGAATTGCATGGTGCCAAAGGAGTCGATACCGGTGACACCGATATAATAGTTGCGCCGTGATGCCCAGGAGTACTGACCGCAACCCACAGGACCATGGCTGATGTGAATCATGTCCTTGATAGGCCCCCACACCACACCTTTGGAGCCGGCGTAGGCACAACCACGAATGGTCATCACCCCCGGAACAGACTTGATGTTGGATTTCACATCGCAGTCGGATTTACCTTCTTCATACACATTCAAGTGTTTGGCGCGCCGCTTGGCGGTTTTCTCCGGATAAACTTCCAGCACTTCCTTGATCAGCGCCTGATTTCTCTGTTTGGTTTCTTCTACGGTGAGGCTCATTTTGCACTCCTGATTTAACGGTGATACGAACACGCGCTCCGGTGAGAGCTCTGCAAACAAGGGCTCACAGGATCACCTCCATCAACCCCCTTTTGCAGAACTTTCTGAAATGGCGCGGGTTTCCCCGCGCCAAATACATTACGCAGCAGCCGCTTCCGCTGCGAGTTCAGCAGCAGTTTTACCCACGATGGCCTCATCCACACGCTTCATGATGCCATGTTCCATCAGCAGGTCTTCCAGTTCGTCCATGGTGATTGGCGTTGGAATCGTGCCATTTCCGGCATTGTTGTGAATCTTGTGCGCCAACTGACGATATTCTTCCGCCTGTTTCGATTCAGGCGCATATTCCAGCACCGTCATCCGACGCAATTCGGCGTGTTGCACAATGTTGTCGCGTGGCACGAAGT
>JAJYGL010000124.1 GCA_021790625.1 Pseudomonadota bacterium
TCCAGTCGCAAATCGAAACCAACCAGCTCTGCCATGCCGCCGACGCGAATACGCCGGTCGAACCGGGTAATCGCGACCTTGTACGTCTCATCGAGAACGGTAGAGACTGGCGCTTTGCTTTCATTTAACATGGCAGCGGTCAATGAATAGCCTTTGACGGGATAAACCGGCAGGCGCATCCCCAACGGTAACAGCAAATCACGGCTGTAACTGCCCGCCGCCACTACCACACGCTCCGCCTCCAGCATCTCACCGCCCGTCATTGTCACCACGACCCGATGTGGCTCGGTCTGCAAGGTTTCTGCCGTCTGACCAAACCGGAAACACACGCCAAGCCGACGCGCTTTTTCTGCCAATGCCACTGTAAACTGCTGGCAATCACCCGTTTCATCACCAGGCAAATGCAACCCTCCCACAATCGGAGCGCTGGTTTTTACCCATGCCGGCTCGATTTCTGCACACGCATCACGATTGAGCAAGCGATGCGGTATACCGCATTGCTCCAACACCCGAATATCTTTTTGTGCCGCCTGCCATTGCTGCTGAAAGCGAAATACCTGCAATGTCCCCAATGTGCGCGCTTCATAAACCATCTGTTCTTCGACGCGCAACTCACGTAAACAGTCACGACTGTACTCAGCCAATTGCACCATACTCCGTTTATTGTCGGCATAACGGGCAGCGGTGCAATTACGCAACCAGGCCAACAGCCAGAGCCATTGCCAGAAACTACCGTCAGGCCGCCATTTCAACGGAGAATGTTTTTGAACAAGCCAACGTAATGCCTTGATCGGCATACCGGGTGCGGCCCACGGCGAGGCATAACCGGGAGAAATCTGTCCCGCATTGGCAAAACTGGTTTCCTGCGCAACAGCAGACTGCCGATCGATCACCGTCACCTCAAAACCGGCACGCGCAAGATAATACGCGCTCGTCACCCCAATGACCCCTGCTCCCAACACCAGTATGCGCATCACACCCCCGGTAAGATTTAAGGAACCACTGACATTACCAATGTCTCGAATTTTTATTGCAGCATTGTCACAAACACGACTGACATTCGCACCAAAAACACACAAACCGAGACATATTATTCCAAAGCAAAAATCGCACCATGCCGTGAATCATATCCCCATGAAAATCAAAACCGGCTATACTTCCACGCGTCTGCCTTCACCAGTCATCACAATACGCATCATGCCAGCCCAACCCGCTACCTGGCGGCTTCCCCACTCTTTCCTCAAGCTGATTCTGGCCGGATTCATTCTGGTAGCGCTTCCGCTGATTCTGGCTCTGGCATACAGCGCCATCGCCATCGATAAACTATCGGTACAGAGCGAGCAGGCGGTGCATCAGGCAGAAGAGTTGGCGCATGACAGCCACATGCTGGTCGAGCAAAACATGGATATGGAGCACAGCGCCAGAACTTACCTGATTCTGGGCGACAAATCATTGCTCGAAGGTTATTTTCATGCCCACCAGCAATTTGAATCCATCATTACCGACCTCGGTACCTTGCCGCTCAATGCCGGCCAGAAAAAAATGCTGGTTGCGTTAAGCAGCGACGAACAGGCAATTTATCAGAGCATCCGCAACAAATCCACCACGAATGGCAGCGCACCCGATTTTTCAGGACTGTTCCGCCTGACGCAACAGTTTCTGGAAACCTCCGATGCGCCGGTCGAACATGAAATCAGCGCCATGCAGGCCATGTCCAGACAAGCTCGCACCATGGTTTTCGGTTTGTTGAGCGCATTAATTCCTATCGTCATTTTTCTGGTGTCCGGTTTTTCCTATCTGATTACCCACCCTATCCGACAGATTCATGAAGCCATCAACCACATCGGTCAAGGTGATTTGTCGCACGCCATCAACATCCGAGGCCCGAAAGAACTCAAACAAATTGGCGAACGACTGGACTGGATGCGACAGCATTTATTGGCATTGGAAGCGCAAAAAACCATCTTTCTGCAACAGATGTCGCATGAACTGAAGACCCCTCTCACTTCGATACGGGAAGGAGCTGACCTGATGAACGAAAATGTATTGGGCGTTCTGAACGAAAAACAGCGCCATGTCGCACAAATCATGCTCACCAACAGCATGGAACTGCAAAAACGTATCGAAGACCTGTTAAACTACAGCGCTATCCAGACTGGGAAACTATCTTTTGTCTGGCAAACGTTTGCTGTGCAAAAAACGCTGGATGCAGTACTGCGGGAACACGCACTCACCATCCTGAACCGTAAACTCAATATCAGACAAAGCCTACCGGACGTCACGCTGGACGGCGACGAGCAAAAAATTCGCATCATTATGGACAATCTGTTATCCAACGCCATCAAATACTCGCCACCAGGAGCCAACATTGACCTCCAGGGTACATTGCCTGACCCTGATCACCTGCAACTGGAAATCGTTGACGAGGGACCGGGCATCGACCCTGCCGACGTCGCCCATATCTTTGAACCGTTTTATCAGGGACGAACCAAACCGGAAAGCCACATTCGCGGCACCGGACTAGGGCTTTCCATTACCCAGGAATATGTTCGCGAACATGGTGGTAAAATCGAAGTTTACCCCCATCAGCCGCATGGCACGCGTTTTGTTCTGACATTACCTCTGCATCGTTCATAAATACACATGAAATCCATACTGATTCTGTTCACAGCAAGCCTGTTGATAACCGCCTGCACAACCCCTGCTCCCATCGTGACGCCACAAACCCCGGTCACAAAAGAGCCGATGCATGTTTGCCCTCCGCCAACAGCAGTTACTACCCCACTAAATGACATCATGGCGTACTACCAAAGCATCAGCCATTTGCCGAAAAGTGCACTGGATTCGGAATTCCAGCGTGTGTCAACGGAATTTTCCCAACACCCCAGCGACAATAACCGCATTCAGGAGGCGCTATTGTTATCCTTACCCGGTACGGACTTTCGCAACATTCCCTTATCCATCACACTGCTGAACGAACACGCCAGCAATGCCGAACTGGATGCCTTCACAAACCTGATGTCCACCCTGCTGGTGGACAACCAGCAGGCCAATGACACCGTGAAAGACTTGACCCAAGCACTAAAAAATGAAAAAAAACATTCCTTGATACTGCAAAACAAAATTGACGCCATCAAGGCGATGGAACGGCACCTGATTTTACACGACCATCCATGACACAGAACGCCCGCATCCTGCTCGTCGATGATGACGCCGATCTGCTGCAATTGCTGCAA
>JAJYGL010000223.1 GCA_021790625.1 Pseudomonadota bacterium
AAATGATGTTGCGCCACATGGGCTGGAACGAAGCAGCAGATTGCATCATTCAGGGCATGTCCGGCGCCATCGCCAGCAAAACAGTCACCTATGACTTCGCCCGCTTGATGGAAAATGCCACCCAACTGAGTTGTTCCGCCTTCGGACAAGCGATCATTCAACACATGTAACGCGCCACAAAAGCACGAATGGTATGGTCAACCCCATGCCATTCTCCACGCCATTCACACATGTCGCTGTAAAAACACGAAAAGCACAAAAAGCGCGATAAACTCGCGCTTTTTGCTTGCTCAAACAAAATCTCTTGTTAACTCTTTAATAATCGTCAAAAAAACGACAAAAGCAAACAATCTTCACACATTTTCATGTGCGAAATTCACACTCAGGCTGGCTGAATGTTAGAGGCTTGTTTGCCTTTTGGTCCTTGAGAAACTTCAAAGCTGACCTTTTGGCCCTCTTTCAGTGTTTTAAAACCACCCATGTTGATAGCAGAGAAGTGTGCAAACAAATCTTCGCTGCCATCGTCAGGGGTAATAAATCCGAATCCTTTGGAATCGTTAAACCATTTTACTGTTCCAGTCGCCATTTTTACTGCATCCTCGATAAAAAACCAAGCCCATAGGCCATCATGTTTGAGGATCAAGTTCATACAACGACAGCTCACACAACGGTTACACCAGACTTGCTGAAAGCTTGATACCCAACTCCGGTTGACTTTTTACTCCTTCGCAAGGAGTTTTGCAAGCAATAAATGCACAAAAGCATAATATTTTAGATAAAGTTTACATAACCACTTGAAAAATTCACACAACCCGTCAAAATTGACCCTAAGTTTCTAAATTTAGACGGGCTGCCACCGCACCATGGAAAACATGGCCTGTCAAACCAGTTCCGTCGCTTCCAACACAATGCAGAACAGGATAGCCGTGACAAGCAGTTCAACAAGCACCAAAAATCCGGCTCGTTTGGCACCCGGGCGTCATGACGAATTGGCATTGGCACCGGCGAAGACGAAATTAAAGCCACCGTCTCTGTATAAGGTCATCCTGTTAAATGATGATTACACGCCAATGGATTTTGTGGTACACATTTTGCAAGTGTTTTTTGGCAAGAACAAGGAACAGGCCACCCGAGTAATGTTACAGGTTCACACTGAAGGACGGGGCGTTTGCGGAAAATACCCGGCAGACATCGCAGCCACCAAAGTGGCGCAGGTAACTGCCGAAGCACGCGAACACCAGCACCCCTTACAGTGCGTGATGGAGGAAGAGTAAATGATTGCCCAAGAACTAGAAGTCAGTCTGCACCTGGCATTTATGGAAGCACGCCAGAAACGGCACGAATTTATCACTGTCGAACACCTGCTGTTAGCGCTGACCGACAACCCCTCTGCCGCCGAAGTGTTGCGCGCCTGCGCGGTCAACATCGACACGCTACGCCAGCAATTGACCGAATTCATCGCCAAACAGACGCCAACCGTCGCGGGAACCCATGACATTGATGCTCAACCCACACTAGGCTTTCAACGTGTCATTCAACGTGCCGTCCTGCACGTCCAGTCCTCCGGCAAAAAAGAAGTCAACGGTGCCAATGTGCTGGTGGCCATTTTTGGCGAAAAAGACTCCCACGCGGTCTATTATCTATCACAACAGGGATTGACCCGTCTGGATGTGGTCAACTACCTGTCGCATGGGGTCAGCAAAACACCACAAATCGAATCCCAGCACGCCGAGTCCGCCTCCGAAGCCACCGAAGAAAATGTAACCTCTTCCAGCCCGTTGGACAGCTTTACCGAGAATCTCAACGCCCGGGCCATCGCCGGCAAAATCGACCCGCTGATCGGCCGTGACAACGAACTGGATCGCGTCATCCAGACCCTGTGCCGTCGCCGCAAGAACAACCCGCTGCTGGTTGGCGAAGCCGGTGTCGGAAAAACGGCCATCGCAGAAGGATTGGCGCGTCGCATTGTCGAAGGCCAAGTACCGGATATCCTGTCCAATAGCATAATTTACGCACTGGACATGGGTGCGCTGCTGGCAGGCACCAAATACCGTGGCGATTTTGAGCAACGTCTGAAAGCCGTGCTGAAACAATTGCAAGCAAGCCCGGGCGCGATTCTGTTCATTGACGAAATTCATACCCTGATTGGCGCCGGAGCTGCTTCCGGCGGCACACTGGACGCTTCCAATCTGCTCAAACCCGCCTTGTCTGCCGGCCAGCTCAAATGCATCGGCGCGACCACTTACACGGAATACCGGGGTATTTTCGAAAAAGACCACGCCTTGTCACGACGCTTTCAAAAAATCGACGTCACCGAACCTAGCATCAACGAAACCGTAGCCATTCTGCGCGGACTGAAATCGCGCTTCGAACAGCATCATGGCATCAAATACACCTTGTCAGCGTTGACCACCGCTGCCGAACTATCGGCGCGTTACATCAACGATCGCCACCTGCCCGACAAGGCCATCGATGTCATCGATGAAGCGGGCGCAGCGCAACGTATCCTGCCAAAATCACGGCAGAAAAAAGTCATTACTCGCCGCGAGATTGAAGACACCATTGCCAAAATCGCCCGTGTCCCTGCCAATGCAGTCTCTCAGGATGACACCCGGCAGCTCAAAACACTGGAACGAGACCTCAAGGCAGTTGTGTTTGGTCAGGATGGTGCGATTACCGCACTGGCTTCCGCTATCAAAATGACCCGTAGCGGGCTTGGCAATCCGCAAAAACCCATTGGCTGTTTCCTGTTTTCTGGCCCGACAGGCGTCGGTAAAACCGAAGTTGCCCGCCAGCTTGCCTACACACTGGGTATCGAACTTATTCGTTTTGACATGTCAGAGTACATGGAGCGCCATGCCGTTTCGCGCCTTATTGGTGCCCCCCCGGGGTACGTTGGCTTCGAGCAGGGCGGATTATTGACAGAATCCGTGACCAAACACCCACATTCCGTCTTATTGCTGGACGAAATCGAGAAAGCTCACCCTGATGTTTACAACGTCCTGCTACAGGTCATGGATCATGGCACCCTGACCGACAACAATGGACGTCGGGCAGATTTTCGTCATACCATCATCATCATGACCACCAACGCCGGCGCCGAGGCGCTGAGCAAAGCGCGCATCGGTTTTACCACCGCCACACAGACCGGTGACGAAATGGCCGCCATCAAACACCAGTTTACCCCTGAATTCCGTAATCGACTGGATGCCATCATTCCGTTTGCCGC
>JAJYGL010000188.1 GCA_021790625.1 Pseudomonadota bacterium
GATTAACGCCCGGGCATCAATGGCGGACGATGGCGCAAAACAATCCGGCACGACAGCAATTTGTACGCAAATGCCTCAACCCCACCATCAACCGCCTGCGTGAACTGGAATTCGATGTCCGTCACCCATGGTAACGTGGGGTGGTAACATGGGGTGGTAACATGGGGTGGTAACGCGGGGTAGTGACGCGAGCGACGGAGCCAATCCCGACGTTTGATCTGGATTAAATTGCCGATGCACCTCGTTCGCCAGTACGGATACGAATGACCTGTTCGACGTCAGTCACAAAAATCTTGCCATCGCCGATCTTGCCGGTTCTGGCAGAACGGAGGATGGCTTCCTCGACTTCATCGAGTTTGTCTGCGGGAACCACCAGCTCGATTTTGACCTTGGGCAAGAAATCCACGGTATATTCGGCGCCACGGTACATTTCCGTATGTCCCCGCTGACGCCCAAAACCTCTGACTTCTGTGACCGTCATGCCGGTAATGCCGATTTCTGATAAGGCAATGCGTACTTCTTCCAGCTTGAACGGTTTGATGATGATGTCGATTTTCTTCATGCCTTTTCCAGTCTTCTCGAAAATTCTGCCTTACCGGCCTAGCCCGCTATAAACCGTTGTGTAATAGGATACCGCCTGTCTTTACCAAAACCGCGTGCGGTAATGCGCACGCCAGGCGGTGCCTGTCGTCGTTTGTACTCGTTACGGTCAATCATGGCAATGACCCGTTTGACGATGTCTTTCGCAAAACCAGCTGCTATGATAGCAGCAACCGATTGATCATGCTCGACATAGCGCACCATGATCTCGTCCAGAACGGCGTAATCCGGCAGGCTGTCCTGATCGGTCTGATCGGGGCGCAACTCAGCAGAAGGCGCACGTTCAAGGACACGCCTCGGTATGACCGGTGAAATCTGATTGCGGTAATGGCACAAACGATACACCAGTGTTTTGGATACATCGCGCAACAGAGCGAAGCCGCCCGCCATATCGCCATATAACGTAGCATAGCCCACTGCCATTTCGGATTTATTGCCTGTTGTCACAACCAGATAACCAAATTTATTGGAAAGCGCCATCAACAGGGTACCTCGCACACGCGCCTGGAGGTTTTCTTCTGTCAGGTCTTGTGGCGCATCGCCAAAAACAGGTGCCAGCGTTTGCAAAAAACCATCGAAAGGTTTGGCAATCGACAATTCGTCATATTGCACCTCCAGTGTCTTTGCCATGGCGCGAGAATCGGCAATGCTGATATCTGACGTATATGCAGATGGCATCATGACGGCTCTGACATGCTGTGCGCCCAACGCATCAACCGCAACCGCGAGCGTCAGCGCAGAATCCACTCCTCCCGACAGGCCAAGCAGCACGCTGGAAAAACGGTTTTTATGCACATAATCACGCAAACCAAGCACCAATGCCTGATAAGCGCTGGCTTCCAGTCCCGGCAAAGTGGTCATGGGGCCTGGTTCCGGTGCGCGTTCATCCAGCACGACGCTAAACAGGCCGGTAATAAACGCGGGGAACTGGCTAGTCAGTTCCCCGCGTTTATCCATGACAAAGGAAGCGCCATCAAACACCAATTCATCCTGCCCACCCACCATGTTGCAATACAGCACAGGTATCTGATTCTCGGCAATTCGCTCGCGCACCACCGTATAGCGTTCCTGTTGTTTTTCCAAATGAAAAGGTGATGCATTCAGCACCAATAACACGTCTGCTTCAGCCGCAGCAGCCATCCGTGGCGCATTTTGGTGCCAGACATCCGCACAAATATTAACGCCGACACGCCATCCATTCTGCTCGAATACACAAGCGGTGTCACCCGGTGAAAAATAGCGTTGTTCATCAAAAACCGTGTGATTGGGCAAACTGTGCTTGCGATACGTCGCCACCAGCACGCCATCGCGCAGCACCGAAGCCGCGTTATACAGATTTTTGCCGCGCCGATGCGGATGACCAACCACCAGCGTTATCTTTTGCGTATGCTGCTGAAGCTGCTTTAGCCCATTGGCAACCTGTTCCTGAAAGTCATCGCGCAACAATAAGTCTTCCGGCAAATAACCACTGAGGGCAAGTTCTGGGGTCAACAGGATATCGGCGCCTGACTGACGCGCATCGTCCAGCGCGGCAATCAGCAAAGCAACATTACCACTGACATCGCCAACCAGAACATCCAGTTGCGCCAGCGTGACCTTCAATGTATTTTTCGGGATGGTTTTCATGTTGGCACAGCTTGCGGCATGGCTCGCGACGGAGCGCGTGATACAGCCTGCAGAATGGCTTGCCCCATATCTGCGGGCGAATCTGCCACGACCACGCCAACTGCGCGCAGCGCCTCTATTTTTGCCTGCGCCGTCCCATGCCCCCCTGCAACCACTGCGCCGGCATGTCCCATGCGACGCCCTGGCGGTGCGCTCTGCCCGGCGATATACGCTGCGACCGGTTTACTGACATGCTGCCGAATATATTCAGCAGCAACTTCTTCCCGCGCGCCGCCTATTTCACCAACCAGAATGATGGCTTCGGTCTGAGCATCTTGCTCAAACAATTGCAGGCAATCGATGAAATCCATGCCCTTGATGGGGTCGCCGCCAATACCAACGCAGGTACTTTGTCCCAAACCAAGACGTGTTGTCTGGTGCACTGCCTCGTATGTCAACGTACCGGAACGCGATACGATACCTATCTTGCCCGGCAGATGAATCGATCCGGGCATAATGCCGATTTTGCACGCGCCCGGTGTAATGACACCCGGGCAATTCGGGCCAATCAGACGCGCCTGATTCGCCCGCAACGCTGCCTTGACATTCAGCATGTCGCGCACCGGAATACCTTCAGTGATGCACACCACCAATTCAATGCCGGCATCTACGGCTTCCATAATAGAATCAGCGGCATGGTGCGCTGGTACATAAATCACACTGGCCGTGGCATGCGTGGCGCGCACGGCTTCACGCATGGTGTGGAAAACCGGCAAACCCAAGTGCTGTTGCCCACCTTTGCCCGGGGTAACGCCACCCACCAGTTGCGTGCCATACGCCAATGCCTGTTCGGAATGAAAACTGCCTTGCTTGCCGGTGAACCCCTGACACAGTACACGGGTATTTTTATCGACCAGAATGCTCATGCCGGAACTCCTGACGCCAAGGCGACTGCTCGCCGCGCTGCGTCACTGAGATCTTCTGCCGCCACGACATCCAGGCCGCTGTCACG
>JAJYGL010000258.1 GCA_021790625.1 Pseudomonadota bacterium
GGCACGACTGCTCGTTGCGCTGCGGCTTCTACTGCCGACATCGCCAGCTTGAAATCGAAATGGTTAAAATGCGCTTCAGTCAAGGACAGAATCACCGGCGCGCGCGCCGATTCTGCCGCGGTCACGATAGCTTCCAGAAAATCCAGACTCTGTAGCCCAAAAGCGCCCACTGCGTAACCGTTGCGATAGGCGTGATGCAGCATGTCTTTCATGTTTACCTGTGGCATGGCGCCCCCTTAATTTTTTTACTCGATTCAATTCGGCGCTGCATCCCGTCTCTTGTCACGGGTAGTTGGACAGAGAAACCCGGGGCTTATCTGCGCTCTTGAGCCACTTGCAAAACGTTTTGTTGAAACCTTTATACTTTGGCTTCGTCGATGGAGCTATTGTGCAAGAAAAATTAAATTAATATAAGTTAAACATATTAAACATAATGTTTAATAATTGCTTATTGATCAGCGGCACAGCAGTTCGCCCGCCAAGCCCCGTCCCACCGAGCATGTTTTGCTCGTTATCAACGAGGCGGTTGCGGCCAGATCGGGTGCTCGCTTGCCAGTACGGCTTGGTGTCAAAGTCCCGGCTACGACCTGCGCCGCACGTGTCGCAATCTTTTCGATTTGACCCGCAACGCGGCTCATGGAGAAATAAATTAGCGCTTTCTTAGTGTTCTACGAACTGTCATATTGGGTGCGTATGATTTTTAAATGGAATCGAAACAAATGGAATCGAACAGGAAAATGAGATGAACAAGGCGGTTTGGCAGGTATTGGTATTGGGTGTGATAGGGTTGGGATACCATGACATTGCCTGGGCATGGGGGCCGGAAGGGCATGCCATGGTTGCAGACATGGCCGAGATGCATCTGACGGCACGCACGCAGGCGCAGGTTGTTGAATTGTTACGGATAGAAGGCAGGCGTCATCTGGATGCAATTGCTTCCTGGCCCGATGCCATGCGTGCCAGTCGTCCGGAAACCGGCCCTTGGCATTATGTCGATATTCCCCTGTATGCACAACAATACGACGCTTGGCGCGATTGTCACGAGGATTGGCGTGGTCAGCGTGTAACAGAAAACACTTGTATCGTTGCCAAGTTACCTGAATTTGTGCGGCAACTGGGTGACAAACGTCTTCCCAAGACGGAGCGTTTGCTGGCGCTCAAGTGGGTCGTGCATCTGGTTGCGGATATCCATCAACCCTTGCATACGGAAGACGACCGCGATCATGGTGGCAATATGGTCAAAGTCGTGTTTGCCGGCAAGGTGAGTAATTTGCATGCCGTATGGGATTTGGGTGTGATTGAACAGCATTATGGCTGGCAATTGGGACCACATTACCACATTGATCGCGATGAGGTTCGACGTGCTGCGAAAGACATGGATGTCCGAATTGGTCAGCATGAGCGCGAAGGCTGGGCTGATGCGGGTATACCGATTCAGGCTGACGCGGTGGCATGGGCGAATGCCTCGCATGCGCTGGCTTGCTCAGCATACCGTCATTTACCCGCTAATCCACTCTTGTCAGACTGGAATGCAAGTTATCAACAGTATGCCTGGCCAGTTATCCAACAGCAATTGCAGAAGTCATCCGTCAGACTGGCGATGGTGTTGAACCAGACTTTGGGGTACTAAAAAATAATTGTGTGGTTGTCATGAAACTGTCTGATTTACTGGCCTAAAATAGGCTGTTGGCAAGATGTGAAGGTATGTATGTCCCGACGTAAGGATTTTCAGGATTTACTGGAGCAACGTACGCTACTGACCTGTTTTCGTCCGGTGTTGGATGTACGGCAAGCGCGTTTGTATGGTTATACAGGCACGGTGTGTGGCCCGGAAGACAGCCGGCTGGAAAGTTACCAACAGTTGCTCGATGCGGCTATCCGGTATGATGCATTACCGACATTTGAGGCATTGTGTCTCGATTTGTTGGTGCGGGCGTTCGTGTCCCGACATTTGCCGGGCAAGTTGTTCATTCGTTTGAGTGTGCAAAGTCTGATCAATGGGGTTCAGGATAGTGACAATATCCGTAAGTTTCTGAATAAACAAGGGATGGCCCGCGATCGTATCGTGTTGGAGGTTTTTGAAAACCCCGGTGACCCGGCTGTGGGTGAGCTGGTCGCCAGTCTTGCCATGTTGCGCGAAAAGGGCTTTCATTTTGCTCTGGATAATGTCGGCGATGGCCTGGGCTGTTTGCGGTTGTGGGCGCGGGCACGCCCAGACTTCATTCGGCTGGGCGGCTGGATGACGCATCGGATCGATGAGGATGTGCTGAAGTTGCGGTTTATGCAGGCATTAAAGCAGTTGGCTGATGTGAGTCAGACACATTTGCTGGCTGAGAGTGTTGAAACACCGGAAGAATTGCGTGTATTGAAAACGCTTGGCATTTGTCTGGCACAAGGCGATTTTGTCGGCAAATTGCAGGAAAGCGTGCGCGAAGAAGCTATTACCTGCATAGATGACACCCGGCAAATGATGGCATCCTCCCGTCTGGTGGCTTCTCGCAGTCCGCGCGCCACTTCCTTATTGATGGAAGTGCCGACGGTGACCGTCAAAACATCAAGTGAAGATGCATTGCAAATCCTGATTGCAAACCCGGAACAAAATGTATTGCCCGTGCTTGACGGTAATCGGCCTGTTGGTTTGCTGGGGCGCGATATGGTCGATAAATTTTCGCACGGATATATGCGCGATCTGTACGCCCGCAAATCTTGCACGGTGTTTATGGATGAGCATCCTCTGATTGTTGAGGCGGAACTGAGCATCGTTGAGTTGAGTGAACGGGTGATTCAAAAAGGCAATAAACATTTTGGTGACGGTTTCATCATTGTGCGGGATGGGATGTATGCCGGCGTCGGGTCGAATTTTGATCTCATGCAGGCCATGACCCGACTGCAACTCAAGGAAGCACGTTATGCCAACCCATTGACCTTGCTGCCCGGAAATGTGCCAATTCAGGAGCATATGCAGCATTTGCTGGACAATCATCTGCCATTTTGGGTGGCGTATGCCGATCTGGATTTTTTCAAACCATTCAATGATGTGTTTGGTTATGAGTATGGTGATGCGGTGATTCGTCTGTTGGGCGACGTGCTGGTGGCGCAGGCGGATAAAACGGTGGATTTTGTCGGCCATATTGGCGGCGATGATTTTTTTGTGATTTATCAAAGTGATGATTGGGAACAGCGTTGTCAGGCCATGTTGCGGCAGTTTGATGTGGATATGCTGGCGTATGCACAACAAAAAGGGTTAGGGGACGGGAAATACCAAAGCGAAGACCGGCAAGGTAACGTGGTGTCGTATTGTTTACCCACAGTATCCATTGGTGTCGTGCCAGTCACATCCGAGCGCTTTCACAATGTGCACGAAATTTCTACTGTGGCGGCCGAGGTCAAAAAAGCAGCCAAACGTATCGCGGGTTCCAGTCTGTATGTCGACCGACGGGTGATGAAAAGCAATTCATAGGTGACAGGGTTTTATGGCAGCGTGCCGCGCGATGTTTTTTCCGGGCGAGGCGTTGCTGTCAACAACGTATCAAGCGGCGCCCGCTGCCAAAAACGCCACAGATTGTTTTTGCTGATTCGCCAGTGATAAGCTGTATCGTTCGCGAGGCTCCAGAGGTGCAGCGTTTGTAATTTCCCTTGCCGTAATTGTGTGAGCCAAACCTCAAACCAGTCGGTTTCGAGTTGTTGCAGGGTGTTTTGCCAAATGTGGTAATCGCCATACTGGAGACTCTGTTGCAGTGCATCCAGCAAAACCAATCCCGTCATGCTATGTTGCTGGTTATGCGGCAAAGGAGAGTGCTGGCAGTGCTGTTGGTTTGCCAGCGCAGATAACAGGTGGCTGTTTCCCCATACCGTTTGAAATGGGGATGTTGATGGGGTGGGCAGGGTACCGCCACCCCAGCACCAGATACCATTGACTGGCGGTAACCCACGTTGTTGTCGGGATGCGTTGACGGGCAGACTGAAAAACAGCATTTGTACTTCGTTGTAAAACCGGTGCCATGCCATGGCATCTTTGCCGGTGGGCAGGAAGGCATCGATTCCTTGGCCGCAAATCGTTGACGGAGGGTGAGTCCGTAAATCAGGTGCGTGTGGAATGTGCAGATACCAGCGTTTCGGATGCGGCGCAAACAGGGCGTACTCTTCACCAAAGTGTTGCTGGAAAGCAGTAATGAGTGCCTGACTGTCATTGGTATCCAAGTCAAATATGCTGGCGTCGGTCAGCAGCAGTTGATTACGGGCAGGTGTCAAGTATATGGGGTCAGCACAAAGCCAGTAACCTTCTGTTGCAGGTAGATGATCGTGTTGCGCCATGATGGGGGCTAGTGGCCAGTCGTGCTGGCGTGGAATGTGTGTCAACGTGGCGAGCAGGGATTCCAGATCGGGGATACCGTTTTCCTGTGTGCGTTGCGCGTGTTGTAACAGCGTGGTTAGCGCTGGTAACCGAATGTCGCACAACAGGTTGTCGAGCATGGTTGCTGGTGGCAACAGGCCGGGAATGACGACAGTCAGTTGTTTGTCCGGATGTTGATGGTTGAAAATTGGCACGGTGACGGTCAGACGGCATCTGTCTCGGCGTGGGTGACGATGCGCATGGAAAGATCCGTTGCCTGAACATGCTTGGTCAGTGCACCGATTGAAATGCGCTGGACGCCTGTTGCTGCAACAGCAGCGATGTTGTCGAGATCAATGCCGCCGGAGGCCTCCAGCGTTGCGCGCCCCGCTGTTATTTGAACGGCCTGACGTAGTGTCGGCAGGTTGAAATTGTCCAGCAGTATCAGTGTGGCGCCTGCGTCGAGCGATTCCTGCAATTGCGCAAGGTTTTCGACTTCTATCTGTACTGGCAAAGGATTGTTGCGGGTCATGGCCAGCACGTTGGCAATGCTGCCGGCTGCCGCGATGTGGTTTTCCTTGATGAGGATTCCGTCCCAAAGACCCATGCGTTGGTTGTTGCCTCCGCCGGTCAAGACAGCGTATTTTTGTGCCATACGTAAACCGGGCAAGGTTTTGCGCGTATCCATGATGAGGCAGGAAGCGTTACCGGTAGCGTTGACATAGCGTCGGGTGATGCTGGCCGTAGCCGACAGGGTTTGTAAGAAATTGAGTGCAGTGCGTTCGGCAGAAAGCAGCGCGCGGGCATTGCCGGCCAGTTCACACAAGAGTTGTCCCGCAGAGATGTTGTCGCCCTCTTTGGCTAACCAGTTGATTTGGCTGTCTGAATCCAGCAGCCGAAAAACCGCCTCGAACCAATGTTGCCCGCATAATACGGCATTTTCACGACAAATGACTTGTGCATGGGCATGGGTATGTTCTGCAATGAGTCGTGCGGTAGGGTCGCCATGACCTAAATCTTCTGTTAGCGCATCGACAACGTTGCGCTGTATGGTAATGGCCAGTAGTTGAGGGTCGAGCATGTTTTTGTGTCAGTCACCGTAATCCCAGATGCCCATTCTAACATGGCTGTCGGTGCGCGAAACAGGTGGCGGATAATTGGAGCGTAACGGTGGTTTGTAGGTGACCGGATGGCGCGCTGGCGGTTCCTCTTCCGGTGGTTCGTCTTTGGGTGGCGGGTTGTAGCCAAATTCGGTTTTATAGGGGTAGGGCGCATAGGTTCTGGCGACGCGATGGCTATGATCCAGTTGTTTGGCGTAGGCCCGAAAGGCATTTGAATTGCTGGTGTAACGCACCATCTCTGGTGGGCCATACCCCAGTTCGCGAGGATAGGGGTGATTTTTTTCGTCCTGGCGCATGAGTTCGCGCGGGTCACCAAACCCGCTGGTGGCTTTGTGGATGGTTTTACCGGTCATCGGGTTTGTTTGGGTGTACATGACATGCCATTTGATGGCGTCGCTCGGGCGTTTGCGCGACTGGTTGTTCGATGGGCGTGTCTGGTTTTGATTGGTTGCAGGCGTATTTTTTTGCCACCACAATAACTGGAAAGCGTTGCTCGGCGTCGGAAAAAGCAGCGCCAGCAACAGCGATATTGTCGCAAGCAGGCGGGTCGTGTTACGAATGGATGACTGGCGTTTGTGCACGGTTTATCCAGATTAAAAGTTTTCATCATACGCAGCCAGACGAGCCTGCTGTGCCGTGATTCGCCCTTCGCGCGCCAGCCGCGATAAATCGGCGCTGAGCAGATTCATGCCATCGGCGCGACCCTGTTGCAGGGCGGCGGGTAGTTGGGCGAGGTTGCCATTGCTGATGATCGAGCGCACGTTGGCCGTGTTGACCAGTATTTCTGACGCCAATACCCAATCTACCCCATCGCTGGATGGCACCAACACCTGACTGATGATGGCGCTCAGGCAGGAAGCCAGTACTTGTCGCCGTTGGGCGCGTTCCTCGGTATCGAAAAAGCCGAGCAAGCGGTTGATGACGTCTTTGGCACTGCGTCCGTGGGTGGTGGCGAGTACCATGTGGCCGGAATCGGCTGCGCGAAACAGCGTGTCGACGGTATCCTTGTCCAGTAATTCGCCTACGGCGATGACATCCGGGCGTTGGCGCATTGCGCCTTCCAGTCCGCTGGAGAAGCTTTTTACATTGGAGCCGATTTCGCGTTGTGACACGATGGACTGTTTGTTGTAGTGAAGGTGCTCGATTGGATCTTCGATCGTCATGATGTGGCAGGATCGTTCGCTGTTGATGCGGTCGATAATGGAAGACAGCGTGGTGGTTTTTCCTGATCCGGTGGGGCCGGTGATGATGACCAACCCTTTGCTGCGCGCGGTGACTTCTTTCAGCACGCTTTGTCCGCCGCCCAATTGTTCCAGCGGAATGAATGCCTTGCGGATGATGCGCATGACGATATTGATGTGATGGTGATGGCCGTGGGTTTCATATACCGAGTAGCGGATGCGTGAATCGGTGAGATCGACGGCGCCATCAAGTTTTCCGCCATTGGCGAGCATGCTGGTTTGCCAGCTGTGTCCGCCGATGGCGTTGTTGCTGATAAATCCTTCCAGTTCGAGGGTCGAGATGGGAATGTTGTCGAAAGTTTCATAACCGGCAGGTTTGCGCATGAATATGGGGCTGTCAGCGCATAAGTGAATGTCACTGACATTGGAGTGCTCATGGATGATGGTCAGAACTTTTTGCAGAAGCATTGAGAACCTCCTGTGTGATGCGGACGGCAATCGGAGAAAACATTATGTCAAACCGCTCTATTTTTTAATGTTAACAAATGTTCATATATTGAATAATATCAATGTAATTATAAGCAATATTATTAAATTAAATAAGATGCAGTAAATATATGACTCAGCGACACTCAAGTATATTTAATAGAATTATAAGTTATTATTAATAATTAATCAATGCCGGATATACAATATCGGAATAATAGCGTACAGATTTTTGGGTATTCGGATTTGGTTGTGCTTGAAGACTCAATGTTGCCCCGATTTCAGTAACGCAATCAGTGTGTTTATGTTGGCTTCGTCATTCTTCGACAGCGCTGGCGATTGCGGGTCATGGGGGAGTTGATCAGCGGTGGTTCCCAAACATCGTCCGGGGCACCGTGGCCGATCAGGCGGTCAGAGTGACAGGCTGCGTGTGCAGGAACTTGGTTGATTCAAGATGTCAGCGTGGATGTGATGGTCGTGATCTTCCCGATTTGATCCACAACGCGGCTCATGGAGGAATAGATCAGCGGTTCCCTAGGACTTTATTGTTGCGATTTCACCGTAGTGGTGAAGTCTGACCATTGTTCAATGCGGAAGGCGCGAATGTCACGCACTGATTTTGGAAACCATATTCTCGCGCGCAGCGCCTGGATCGTGAGGAATAAATTCGCCATGTCTTCGTTCTCGGTCGCGTACAGACTGCCCTGTACGCGACGAAAGCCGTGTTCAACGGGCACTGCGTCGATTTCGGTGTAAGCCTGCGTCACACCCTTCGGGTGATGCTCCTCGGTCTCAGTTACCACCAGATCGAAAGCCACTGCGTACATCAGTGCGCTTCCGGATCGTCGGACAGGTGCGTCAGGCGGTACTCGGCCTTCTCGCCTGTTTCAACCATCGTGACCTCAACCATCCAGTCACCATCGTCTAACCGGCGAAGGGCTTGGCCTACCTCGTATTTCGGCCCGAATGGCCCGAAGCTTTTGATCTTGCCGACTGGAATGGGCGGCGGCGCAACGATTGCGTGCATGACAGTTCTCTCGCAATGAAATCCGGTTTAATGGTAGCCGAACGTAATGGCTATTACAACATCACAATCCGGTTTTGTTCTAAGGAAGATGGAATGGACGCCTCTCATCCTGGGGAGTTGGGGTAAGCTGACAGGTCGGAAGCGCACTCAAATCCGGATACCCATTTTTTATGCTGGCCGGCATTGTATTTGATAGGGTGGTCTGATAGAATGCCGAATTCATTTTTAGCTGAATTTCAGGAGTCGTGAATGGCCAATAGCGCCCAAGCCGAGAAACGTGCCAGACAAAATCACAAATTGCGTGCCAGCAATGCCGCCATGCGTTCCATTTTGCGTACTGCCATTAAAAAAGTGCGTAAGGCGATTGCCGATGGAGACAAAGATTTGGCGAAGCAGACTTTTTCTGTTTCCATGTCCGTGATCGATCGTGTTGCGGATAAAAAAATCATTCATAAAAACAAGGCGTCTCGCCATAAGAGTCGACTTTCTGCCGCAGTCAAGTCCATGGCTTGATCGGTGTGCCGGAATGCTTGCCTGAAAACCACCTTGTTGGCGTGATTTGTCGCGCTGACTTGATTTGCTGATGCGCTTTTAGTCAAACGAACGTACCATTAGCCGGAGATTGTTTCTCCGGCTTTCTGTTTTGGCGCAAGATGCGAGCGGTGATTTTGCGGTGGAACGGAAGGGCGTTAGTTTTCCTGTTTGCCTACTTCTGCTCCATCGAGGATTTGCAGGTCGTTTTCACGGGCAAAGCTCATCAGAAAAGCAAATGTGGTTGGTTGTTTCTGTTGTAGTTCACGTTCGACGATCACACATTTGACGCCATTGATGGTTATGGGGCGAACATGAGGGGAATAATGCATCCGGTGGTCTTCGCCGAACGTGGACAGGGCGCCTGATAGTCGTTCTGCCCAGTCGCTGGGACGAAACGGGCGCCCATTTTTGGTGAGACCCTGAATGATGATTTCATTGCTGGTCAATTCTGACATGTTGTTGTCTTTCGTCTGAATCGGGATGCCACTTTTGGCGGCAAACTGTTGAAGTGTGTTGCTGTCAATGGATTGCTTTGGGTTTATGTGTCATCAAGCTTCTGGCCAATGCTTGATATACCGCTTGAGCAACTGGTTTTCAAAATCAGCGGCATTCATGCATGCGCGCGCCACATCGTGAAAGGATATGACTCCGATCAGATGGTCGTTTTCCATGACCAGGAGGTGGCTGATACGGTTTTTTGTCATGACGCCGCGTACATAGTCAACGGTATCGTCGGGTACGGCAAAAATTGGTTCAGTCACCATCATGGTATCTACGGTGGCAACAAGCCCGGCTGCGCCGTCACGGCGTAATCCGCGCAAAATATCGCGCTCGGTAATCAGTCCAACCATGATATCGTGCTGAAATACAATCAGCGAACCGATATCAGCTTCTGTCATGATGGCAATCGCATCCTGAATGGTATGTCCGGGAGTTACTGATAGCAAATCGCCTCTTTTGGTGGTCAAAATGTCTCGGATAATCATGGTATACCTCTGGTTCAGATGTGCTGCAAGTATAGCAGAGTCATCGTGCTGCTCGTCAATCAGTCACGAAAATTCTGGAATTGTAGGGGAAATTCGCTGATTTTTTGTCGTATCAGTGCAATGGTTTCTTGCAGAATATCGCGTTTGGCGCCAGTTACGCGCACGGTTTCACCCTGAATGCTGGCTTGCACCTTGAGTTTGCTGTCTTTGATGAGTTTAACGATTTTTTTTGCCAGCTCGCTTTCCACGCCGGTTTTGACGGTAACCAGACATTTTATCTTGTTGCCGGACACCTTTTCCGGGTCGCCGGTTTCCAGGCATTTGATGTCAACATTGCGTTTGATGAGTTTGCCCCGCAGAATTTCCATGACCTGTTCCAGTTTGAACTGATCATCGGCAAAAATGGTCAAGGCGTATTCCTGTTGTTCCACGCGGGCGTCGGAACCTTTGAAATCGAAGCGTGTGGAGACTTCTTTGTTGGTTTGTTCGACAGCATTCTTGATTTCCTGCTTGTCGACTTCGGAGACAATATCAAAGCTGGGCATGATGGATCATTCCTGAATGTAATCGTTGGCAAGTGTTCGTGGCGTGCGATCGAGAAAATACAGCACAATGATAAGCAATACTGTGGAAAGAACCATCAAGGTGCCGCTGAATAGCCAGAAAATCAGTGGGATGAAGAGATAATATGCGCGCATGCCAAGGCTGTAGAAAAACCCGGCGCGGTTCAGGTGTGCCGCGACATGTGAGGGGGTGATGATTTTGTGTTCCAGATTGAGTGGGACATTAATCATGTAGCCGACATGGGTATAGATGCGGACGGACATCGAGAAGCAGAAAAATGCGGTAAAAAGGTCGGATAACAAAATCAGTAATTTGAAAGACCAGAGTTGCTTTGTGGTTTCGATGCTGGAGCCCAGGCTGAGCCAGGTTGAACCCAGATTATGGGATTGTCCGCTCAGGTTGAGTACGCCAATCATGAGCAGGACGGCTGTCGAAGCCAGAAATGTCGCTGCCATGGTGGAATTGCGCAAGGTCTGGATGGCGAGAATATCCAATTGTCTGGTCATGACGGTTTCGACCCAGGCAGTACGCGCCATGCGGTTGACAGCCTGAATGGTGTAGGCGGGATTGTGTTTGGTTTTCCAGGCCAAAAAGCGCTGGTAGAGCAGAATGAGCACCATGCAAAGTAGCAGGTATGCCCCTTCTTTTAACCAAGGATTTGATAGTATCACGGAGATCTCTCGTGTCAGGTCAGGCGCCAAAGTGGCAGACGTAATCCAGCAGCTCTAAGGTTTCGATATCAAAACGGCTGTTGGCAGGCACATCAAAGCGTTCTCCGGCGCTGTATGTTTGCCAGTCCTGTGCCTGTTCCAGTCGCACGCGACAGACGCCTGCATTGATTTCCATGGTTTCCTGTGCCTGGGTATTGAACGTGAGCATGCTCGGAAAAATAACGCCGAGGGTTTTTTTGCTGCCATCCGGGAACAGCACCGTGTGCGAGATACATTTGCCGTCGAAATAGACGTTGGCGCGTTTGATGACGTTGATTTGATTGAATTGTGACATGAGATTGGTTCCTTGCGGTTTTTCCTATATTTTTCTTTTGGCGGCGAGGCGAGAGGCAATGCGCATGCGCAAAGCGTTGAGTTTGATGAAACCGCCGGCATCCGCCTGTTGATAAGCGCCCGCATCGTCTTCGAAGGTGGCGATGGTCGGGTCGAACAGGGAGTCGGTGTCTGAATCACGGCCAACTACCATGACGTTGCCCTTGTACAGCTTCAGCCGCACCCAGCCGTTGACGGTGGCCTGGCTGGCGTCGATCATCGTTTGTAACAGGCGACGCTCCGGGCTCCACCAGTAGCCGTTGTAGATCAGACTGGCGTAACGTGGCATGAGTTCGTCTTTCAGGTGCGCCACTTCACGGTCAAGGGTAATCGATTCGATGGCGCGATGCGCCTTGAGCAGGATAGTGCCGCCCGGTGTTTCGTAGCAGCCACGTGATTTCATGCCGACATAACGGTTTTCCACCAAATCCTGACGGCCGATGCCGTGGCGACCACCCAGACGGTTGAGTTCGCCCAGGACAGACGCCGGTGAAAGTGTATTGCCGTTGATGGCGACGACATTGCCTTGTTCAAAACGCAATTCGACATATTCGGCGCTATCCGGGGCGGCTTCGGGTGCTGCTGTCCAGCGCCACATGTCGGCCTCGGGTTCGATGGCCGGATTTTCCAGTGCGCGGCCTTCATAAGAGATGTGCAGCAGGTTGGCGTCCATGCTGTAAGGGCTGCCGCCATTTTTGTGTTTCATTTCAACGGGAATGCCGTGTTTTTCGGCGTAAGCCAGCAGTTTTTCCCGCGAGGTCAATGTCCACTCGCGCCAGGGGGCAATGATTTTGATGTCGGGTTTCAGGGCGTAAGCGCCGAGTTCGAAACGTACCTGGTCATTGCCTTTGCCGGTTGCGCCATGTGAAATGGCATCTGCTTGAGTGGCGTTGGCAATTTCGATGAGCCGTTTGGCAATGAGCGGACGGGCAATCGAGGTGCCGAGCAGGTATTCGCCTTCATATACGGTGTTGGCGTGGAACATCGGGAACACAAAATCACGGACGAACTCTTCCCGTAAATCGTCGATGAAAATTTCGCTGACGCCAAATTTACGTGCTTTTTCGCGCGCGGGTTCCAGTTCTTCCCCTTGGCCGATGTCAGCAGTAAAGGTGACGATTTCGCAGGCATACGTGTCCTGCAGCCATTTGAGAATAACGGAGGTGTCGAGTCCGCCTGAATAGGCAAGAACGACCTTTTTGATTGGGCTTGTTTGATTGGGTTGACTCATTGTCAAGATCTTTCTTTCAGATTACTTTGCCGAGCAGCAGATATTCCATCAGCGCTTTTTGGGTATGCAGGCGATTTTCGGCTTCTTGCCAGACCACGCTCTGCGGGCCGTCGATGACGTCGGCACTGACCTCTTCACCCCGGTGTGCGGGCAGGCAGTGCATAAACAATGCGTTAGGTGCTGCAACAGCCATCATGTCGGCATCGACCTGCCAGTCTTGAAAATCGCGGGTGCGTTCTTCATTTTCGGCTTCGAATCCCATGCTGGTCCAGACGTCGGTGGTGACCAGATCGGCGCCACGGCAGGCGTCCATGGGGTCATCAAACTGTTCGTAATGGGTGGTGTCGTATAGACCCGCGCGTTCAGGTTCGACTTCGTATTCCGGTGGTGTTGAGACATGAACGTTAAAATCGAGGGTCACTGCGGCCTGTAGCCAGGTATTACACATGTTGTTGGAGTCGCCAATCCATGCCACGGTTTTGCCGCGAATGTCGCCGTGATGTTCGATAAAGGTAAAAATATCCGCCATAATCTGGCACGGATGATATTCATTGGTCAAGCCATTGATGACAGGTACACGCGAATGGGCGGCGAAACGCTCGATGATCTCCTGTTCGAAAGTGCGAATCATGACAATATCGACCATGCGGGAGATGACTTTCGCTGCATCTTCTACTGGTTCACCGCGCCCAAGTTGGGTATCGCGGGTGTTGAGATAAATCGCCGAACCGCCCAGTTGGTGCATGCCGGCTTCGAATGACAGCCGTGTACGCGTGGACTGTTTCTCAAAAATCATCGCCAGCGTACGGTCGGCAAGTGGATGGTAAGGCTGATATTGTTTGAACAGGGCTTTGATATGGGCTGTACGTTGAAACAGCCAGGTATATTCTTCGGCGCTGAAGTCTTGAAATTGTAGATAGTGCCGGATTGTCGTCATGCGTTGTTTTCCTGTAAAAATTGGCGCACGAGCGGAATCAGGATGTCTGTCAGTTGTTGGGCTTCTGCAAGATTCATGATAAGTGGGGGTAGCAGGCGTATCACCCGTTCCGCGGTAACGTTGATGAGCAGACCTTGTTCCAGTGCGCGAGCGACCAGCGTGGCGCAAGGACGGTCAAGTTCGATACCGATCATCAGGCCAATACCGCGTATGGACAGCACGCTGGGTTCCGTGGCAAATTCGCGGCTGAATGTTTCGCGCAAGAAATTACCTGTACGCGTGGCGTTGGCAGGCAGGTCGGCGGCTTCCAGCGCGGTCAAGGTAGCAAGTCCTGCGGTACAGGCGAGCGGATTGCCGCCGAAAGTCGACCCATGATTGCCAGGTTTGAAGGTGTTGGCGGCTTCACCGTGTGCCAGACAGGCGCCGATAGGAACGCCTGAGCCCAATCCTTTGGCCAGTGTCAGTACGTCTGGCAGGATATCGGTGTGCTGGAAAGCAAACAGTTTGCCGGTGCGGCCAATGCCGGTCTGTACTTCATCCAGCATGAGCAGCCAACCGTGGGCGTCACAGGTCTTGCGCAATTGGTGCAGATAGTTGGCATTTGGTATCTGGATTCCACCTTCGCCTTCGATTGGTTCAACCAGAATGGCAACGATGTCGGCATTGTGTTCGGCAACATGATGGATGGCAGTCATGTCATTGTAGGGAACACGTACAAATCCTGTCATTAGAGGCTCGAAACCGGCCTGTACCTTTCGGTTACCGGTGGCTGACAAGGTGGCCATTGTCCGGCCATGGAATGAATTTTCCATGACGATAATATTGGGTAAGGCGATCCCTTTGTGGTGCCCATACAAACGCGCCAGTTTGATGGCGGCTTCATTGGCTTCGCAACCAGAGTTGCAGAAGAATACATTGTCCATCGCGGACAATTGGCATAGACGTTCTGCCAGCTGCTCCTGACGCCGAATCTGGTAAATATTGGCGGTGTGGATGAGTTGATTTGCCTGTTCGCAAAGGGCACTGACCAGCGCTGGGTGCTTGTGTCCGAGGCCATTGACAGCGATGCCTGCCAACCCATCCAGATAGCGTTTCCCGTTTTCATCCCATAACCAGACGCCATCACCATGGGAAAAGGCTACGGGCTGCCGTGCGTAGGTATTCATCAGATAGGTCATGATTATGGCTCAACCATTTGAAAATATTGAAATCTTTTAATTAATGTTCGGTGTTGCGTTTAATGCTGCCGTCAAAAACAACAGGGCGACTTGCGCCGCCCTGTTGTTTGCAATGTGTTTGCAACAATGCGATGGCATTAGCCACCTTATTTATTTTTCTGCGTCAGGCAGAAAAGTTGGCGGATACAAACTGCCAGTTTACCAGATTCCAGAAGGCTTCGACATACTTTGGACGCGCGTTGCGATAATCCACGTAGTAGGCGTGTTCCCAAACGTCACAGGTCAACAATGCTTTCTGGTTGCTGGTCATGGGGGTGGCGGCATTGCTGGTGGAAACAATTTCCAGATCACCTGCAGGCGTTTTGACCAGCCATGCCCAGCCAGAGCCGAAGGTGCCAATGGCTGCTTTGGTAAACGCTTCTTTGAAGGCGTCAAATGAGCCCCATTTGGCGTTGATGGCGGCAGCCAGCGCGCCCTGTGGTGCCCCACCCCCATTGGGGGAGAGGCAGTTCCAGTAAAATGAGTGGTTCCATACTTGAGCGGCATTGTTGAAAATGCCGCCTGTGGATTTTTTGATGATGTCTTCCAGCGTCATGTCGGCAAATTCGGTGCCGGGAATCAGGTTGTTCAGGTTGGTGACATAGGTTTGATGATGCTTGCCATAATGGTATTCCAGCGTTTCGGCCGAGATGTGTGGTTGCAGCGCATCTTTGGCATAAGGCAG
>JAJYGL010000285.1 GCA_021790625.1 Pseudomonadota bacterium
TCAACCCGGCTGCCAGCATCTCGGCCAGCATACCAACCGGCGCGCCACCGCCGTGCACCCACCCCATGAAGCCTGGGTGGGCATTGCCTACCGCATAGGGCAATACGTCATCAAGAAATTGCTGATGTACGGTAGCCAATGCTGTTTCCGCAACCGGTAACGCCACATCGAAACGTCGACGAACATCGTCAGGCGCGGGTTGCCAGACCGGACGCTGCCGAATGTTTTGCAAATAATCCAGCATGTCATCAAGCATACGGTGCCCCTGCCGGCGCAGACTGTCCCAATCCTGCGGATCCAGACTGGTTTGTCCGCACTCTTTTTTCTGTTCATCCACCTGCTGCTTTTACCCTTCTGCCAGATTGTAATACTTCAATTTACGGTAGAGCGTCCGCTCGCTGATGCCAAGTATATCAGCAACCCTGCGCCTATGCCCGCCATGGGTATACAACAACCGTGCAATATATCCTGCTTCCATCTCAGCCATGGACTGGGCAGACGCCGCCTCGGTCATCTGTGCCACTGACGCTGACGACAGCGACGCTGGCGAGGCTGACAACGCTGGCGGCATGGCTCCCTGGGCAAACACGATATATTCTTCGTCGATCAGATGATGCCGGCACAACGCTACCGCCTTGATCAGCGTATTGCGCAACTCACGCACATTGCCCGGAAAATCATATGACATCAACTTGCGAATGGCCGCATCGCTCAGTTCGCAGCGTTGTCCGCCCGATACCGTTATCCGTTTCAGGATGACCTCTGCCAGCGCCGGAATATCGGCACGCCGCTCACGCAAGCTGGGCAAACGCAAATCGATACTGGCAATACGATAATATAAATCTGCACGGTAACGTCCGGCCGTTACCAGTTCCAGCAAATGACGATTGGTTGCCGCTACGATACGCACATTGGCACGCAAGGTTTCCACGCCGCCGACACGGCGAAATTCTCCAGATTCGAGCACCCGCAACAGCTTTGCCTGTAAAGGCAGCGGAATTTCACCCACTTCATCCAGAAACAGTGTGCCGCCATCCGCCAACTCGAACAAGCCCTGCTTGCGCCCGATACAACCGGTAAATGCGCCACGCTCATGCCCAAACAATTCGTCTTCGAACATGGTTTCAGAAATGGCGGCACAGTTAATGGCCAAAAAAGCCTTGTCGTGACGCGATGAACGCTTGTGAATATACTGGGCAGCCAATTCCTTACCAACACCGCTTTCACCCGTCAGCAAAATTGATGCCTCTGACTCAGCCGCACGCGACAGATGTTCGACACACTGCAAAAACACAGGGGAACCACCCACCATACGCAAGCTATCACAACTGATTTCTTCCGGATCCGTTACCGTTATCATGGCTTCTCCCAGATACTGTAACCCATTGCGCCCCGCAATCGGATACCCTTTGATACGTACGTATTCAGGACGATGGCGCACATCAAAATGGGTATGTATCACATCGTGTGCTGCTGCCGTGCGAAACACCGTCTGGTGTGGGCAATCCTCGCCATTCTGATGACATGGCACGCTAGAACGATGCGATACCTGGTAGCAAAAATGTCCGATGACATCCGTTTTCCGCACACCATAATTTTTACAATACGCCCGATTGGCACCCACAATGCGATACTGCGCATCAATCAACACGAAAGGATGCTCGTGTGTTTCAATCAATGACTGCAAGGCTGGTTCAAGTTCATCTGACATCATTTCCCCCATGCGCCAATTTGACATGACATATTGTACCCAAATACTGACATATTGACAGCAATCAGCCAAGAAGCAAGAGAAAAACAAATTAATTCAATTAATTAAAATCTGGCACACCTCCTGCTATACTCAACTCGCACTACCCATACAACAGCATAAAGGAGCATCGCATGGCACATATTGTCATTCTCGGCGCAGGCATCGGCGGTATGCCCATGGCCTATGAGATGAAAGAGCTGGCACGCAAGGAAGATACCGTTACTGTCATTTCCAACCACAGCTATTTTCAGTTTACCCCATCCAACCCATGGGCCGCTGTCAGCTGGCGAGACCGGGATGAAATCACCTTCCCCATTGCCCCATATCTGACAAAAAAGGGCATCCACTTCATCGCCAATGGCGCCAAGCGCGTCCACCCCGACCAAAACCGTATCGAACTCATGAACGGCGATCATGTCGATTACGATTTTCTGGTCATCGCCACCGGACCAAAACTTGCCTTTGACGAAGTTCCCGGTCTGGGCCCGGAAGGCCACACACACTCGGTCTGCCTCATCGACCACGCCGAAAAATCCAGCGCTGAATGGGAAGGATTTTGCACTGACCCCGGGCCAATCGTTGTCGGCGCCGTACAAGGCGCATCGTGCTATGGCCCAGCTTATGAATATGCACTTATCATGGATACCGACTTGCGTCGGCGCAAAATACGCAACAAGGTTCCCATGACCTTTGTCACCGCTGAGCCCTACATTGGTCATCTCGGTTTGGGCGGCGTGGGCGATTCACGCGGCATGCTGGAGTCGATAATGCGCGACCGCCACATCAAATGGATTTGCAACGCCAAAGTGCTGAAAGTAGAAGCGGGAAAAATGTTCGTCGCCGAGCATAACGACGACGGCAGCGTCAAAAAAGAACACGAACTGCCGTTTCACTACTCCATGATGTTGCCAGCATTCAAGGGCATCGACGCCGTATTCGGGATTGATGGTTTGACCAACCCCCGTGGCTTCATACTGATCGACCCTTACCAACGCAACCCAAAATACAAAAACATTTATTCTGTTGGCGTCTGTGTGGCCATTCCACCCGTTGAACCAACACCCGTACCGACTGGTGCGCCAAAAACCGGCTACATGATTGAAAGCATGGTCACCGCAGCAGCGCACAACATCCGTCTGGCGCTAGATGGTCACGAACCGACCGAGACACCCACCTGGAATGCCATCTGCCTGGCTGATTTTGGCGATACGGGAGCGGCTTTTGTTGCTCTGCCACAAATCCCGCCACGCAACACCAACTGGTTCAAAGAAGGCAAATGGGTGCATCTGGCGAAAGTCGGTTTTGAAAAATACTTCATTCGCAAAATGAAAAAGGGCACTACCGAGCCATTGTATGAACGCTTCATACTCAAAGCCATGGGCATTGAAAAACTGAAATAACAAAACCGAAACAACTCGGGCTAGTCTCCTCCAGCCGGGGAACATTTTTCCCGG
>JAJYGL010000252.1 GCA_021790625.1 Pseudomonadota bacterium
AAGCCTGACAGCAACGGTTGATGTGGCTGTGGCGCTGGGTCGACGGATTAACAAAATTGTTACTGGTATCGCTGCCAGTGCCCTTCTGGGCACCAGCATACAGTTCGCGGCATTTGCAATCCGCCTCGGATTTCCTGTTTTACAAACCGTCCGGACATTTTTATGGCAATGCATGATTGGTTGACTGTATCCGTTAATCAGGCTGAGCCGGGTTGGTTTGATCTTGCTGGCGCGGAGTGTTTCGATAATGCTTTCCAAGACCCATTTCGAGCGCTATTATCCAGAGCAGCATACCGCATCTTGAGAAAGCGGCCTATAATTAAGCCGGTTGACGGAAGTTCGCTGGTATCTGGTCAAATTGACGCGGTTTCGCAGACGTTCGCAGCCCCACCTGAAAAGGTACGCATGCATGGGAGCCAGGCATTCTCAGGTTGAAGCAGCATCGCCCGGATTGGGTCTGAAGCTTGCCCGTACCATGCGGACAGATGAGGCGGTGCGTATCATCATGCGCCGCTTGCACGATATGCTGCGCGTCAATGAAGCCGGCGTGCTGGCAGGCGTTGATGCGGAATTTTTGCATGACTTCGGCATTACGGTGCGCCGCAACCGTTCGTTGCTCCGGCAGATGGATGGGGTGATTCCGCAACGCATCCTGCGCCGCCTGGACAGCGGCTTTGCATGGCTGAGCCAGATCACACGGGCGGCGCGCGATCTGGATGTGTATCTGCTTGTGCTCGATGCCGAAGTGTATCAACTGGCGCCTGACGCCGGTCAGGATTTGTCTGCCTTGCGCGAGTTCTACCGGCAACGCCATCAACTGGCGCACAAGCAATTGGCGGCACGGCTGACTTCTGCGCGGTATACGCAATTGATCGCTGCCTGGAGTGCTTATCTGGCTTCGCCGCTACCTGTACGCAGCAAATTGCCTTTTGCCCAGCTCTGGTTGGCGGATTTTGCCAATCGGGCAGTGTGGCGCGCGCTGCGGCGCGTGCTCAGGCAAGGCCGCGCCATCCGGCCGGACAGCCCGCCGAGCGCCTTGCACGATTTGCGCAAATCATGCAAGGCATTGCGTTATTTGATGGAGTTTTTTCAGAGTTTGTACCCCACAGCGCGAATTGCCAAAACAATTAAGGTATTGAGGTCGTTGCAGGACTGGCTGGGCATATACCAGGACACGCAAGTGCAGCAGGTATTTCTGGAAACTTTCCTGCAACAGTCAAAGGACAGTACGGACGGACAGACTGAGCTGGATAATTTCAAGCACCGGCTGGACAAGCGGCAGACCGCGATTCGTAAACGATTGACCCGGAAATTCATGGCATTTTCGGAGCGCAAAAGCCAGTCAGAGTTCAGGCGGCTGTTCAAGCCGCGCCGGTCAGCAGTTTCCAAAGGAGGCATTCATGTTTCGTGATCGTGATGAGGCGGCGGAAAAACTGGCTGATCGCCTGATGAGCTACCGGAGCCAGCATCCGCTGGTGCTGGCTATCCCACGCGGCTCGGTATCCATGGCGAAGCGCATTGCAAGGCGTCTGGACGGTGATTTCGATGTGGTGCTGGTGCGCAAACTGCGCGCGCCGTTCAATCCGGAATTTGCCATCGGTTCGATCGATGAAAGCGGATGGAGCCATGTTGAAGAGTACGCGGCTTCTGTCGGCGGTACGCCGGATTACCTGGCTTCGGAAATACAGACGCAACTGGCGACGCTGCGCAAACGCCGGATCCAGTATACCCCGGTCAGACCACCGGTCGATCCTGCCGGGCGGGTAGTGATCGTGGTCGATGACGGTCTGGCGACCGGTTCGACCATGATTGCCGCACTGCATGGCTTACGCGCCCAGCATCCGACGAAACTGATTTGCGCTGTGCCGGTGTCGCCAGCAGACACCTTGGTCAAGGTGCGTCAATATGCCGACGAGGTGGTGTGCCTGGAGGTACCAGAGTATTTCCAGGCAGTAGGGCAGTTTTACTTAGATTTTCCGCAGGTGGAAGACGAGGAAGTGATTGCGCTGCTGCGTGATACGGCGAGGTAATCAGCGATTCCAAACATCAGGCATGTACCCGATGAATCGCAATCGGAATGCGTTGCCGGCCGAAATTTCCGTGTTGGACGTCGAATCTGCCGGCTATCGGGCTGTTGCAGTCCGGGCATCGGCCGTCCGTCGTCAAGCGGTATTCATGGATATGATACCAGTCGCGCACGATAAGCGAGGCATGGCAGTTCGGGCAAAAGGTGGTATCGCCTTCGGTATGATGCACGTTGCCGGTGTAGACATAGTGCAGACCTGCGCGCAAAGCAATTTCACGCGCTCGTATTAGCGTAGATGCGGGCGTCTGCGGAATATCCGCCATCTTATAATCGGGATGGAATGCCGAAAAGTGCAATGGCACGTCCGGCCCCAATTGCCGCATGATCCATTGGCACATGGCGCTGATTTCTTCGTTGCTGTCATTCTTGCCGGGAATGAGCAAGGTGGTGATTTCAAACCAGACATCGGTTTCATGTTTGAGATACACCAGCGTATCCAGCACCGGTTGCAATTGCGAACCGGTGAGTTTGAAATAGAAATCTTCGGTAAACGCCTTGAGATCGACATTGGCGGCATCCATCTTGCCGTAAAAATCACGGCGCGCCTGGTCGTGCATATAGCCTGCCGTTACCGCCACAGTCTTGATACCTCGTGCATGACAGGCATCCGCAGTATCCATGGCGTACTCGGCAAAAATCACCGGGTCGTTGTAGGTAAAAGCGACGCTCTTGCAGTCGTTTTGCTCTGCGGCAATGGCAATGGTTTCGGGAGACGCCTGATCCATCAATTTGTCCATATCTTTGGACTTGCTGATATCCCAGTTCTGACAGAATTTACAGGCCAGATTACAACCTGCCGTGCCAAACGACAATACGCTACTGCCCGGGTAAAAATGGTTGAGTGGTTTCTTTTCGATCGGATCAATACAAAAACCGGACGAACGCCCATAGGTTGTGAGTACAATCTGGTCGCCTTCGCGCATGCGCACGAAACAGGCGCCACGCTGACCTTCATTGAGTTTGCAGTCACGCGGACACAAATCGCACTGGATACGTCCGTCATCCAGTCGATGCCAGTATTTTCCGGGATGGTGAAATTCAGCCATTATTGAGCTCCAGATCGCGTTCTTTCCATTTG
>JAJYGL010000215.1 GCA_021790625.1 Pseudomonadota bacterium
GCATCCAGCGCACGTTGGCAGAAAGCCAGCAATTCAGCACCGCGCTGATAGGATGACAGCGATTGCGCCAGCGATAGCTGACCGCTTTCCATGGTGGTGACAATCTGTTCCAGTTCGTGCAGGGCGGATTCGAAATTTTCAGGTTGTGCGTCTACCTGTTCGGTCATGATGGTTTCCAAGTCTGGACATTTCAGGGAACATCGAAACCGGCAATGTTACCGAATAATTGCATGAAATGCCAATTTTGGCGATAATCCCACGTTGGCTGTTCATATTGGAAGTACTGATTAATTCCCACATGCTTAGGGAGGAATAAATCAGCGGTTCCTTAAGATGAATGCGTGTCGCCGATCGTATCTGGCCATCTTTTTGTTGGTTTACGTTTTTTACTGGAGGTGGACGCCCCATCATGTCTGATTTACCCATTGCATTGAACTTGTCTGTGGCAAATCCGCATTTGCCGCTTTCTTGGTATTTTGATCCGGAAATCTATGCGCTGGAACAAAAATTGTTGTTTGAAGATGGGCCGATGTATGTTGGGCATGAGTTGATGGTGCCGCACCCCGGTGATTACCAGGTGCTCGAAACCACGGGGCAGGCGTCGATGTTGGTGCGCTCGGATCAGGGCGTTTCGATGGTTTCCAATATTTGTCGGCACCGACAAGCGGTAATGTATGAGGGGCGAGGTCATGCGCGGCAACTAGTGTGCCCGCTGCATCGCTGGACGTATGATTTGCAGGGTAAATTGCTTGGTGCGCCACATTTTCCGCATCAACCTTGCTTGCATTTGCCGCAACAGGACAAGCTCCAGAACTGGAAAGGTCTGTTGTTTGCCGGCAAGCGTGATGTGGCGCGCGATCTGGCTAATCTTGGCGTGGACAAGGACCTGGATTTCAGCGGCTATGTGTTGGATCGGGTCATGGTTGAGCATTATGCGTTCAACTGGAAAACTTTTATCGAAGTTTATCTGGAAGACTATCACGTTGAGCCGTTCCACCCCGGTTTGGGTAACTTCGTTTCCTGTGATGACCTGAAGTGGGCATATGGCGAATGGTCTAGCGTGCAATCCGTGGGGGTGGCACGCGGTCTTTCCCGCTCGGGTAGCGCGGTATATCGCAAGTGGCAGGAGAGCCTATTGCAGTACCGTGGTGGCGTCGTGCCGGAACGGGGCGCTATCTGGTTGACATATTATCCGAATATCATGGTGGAATGGTACCCTCATGTCTTGGTGGTTAGTACCATTATTCCCACTGGGGTGGAAAGTTGCCGCAATGTGGTGGAATTTTATTATCCAGAAGAAATTGCTCTGTTTGAGCGCGAATTTGTCGAAGCAGAGCAGGCAGCGTATGCGGAAACGGCTGTGGAAGACGATGAAATCTGCCGTCGCATGCATCAGGGGCGCAAATTGCTGTACCATCTGGGGCGTGAAGAACATGGTCCTTATCAGTCGCCAATGGAAGATGGTATGGTTCATTTTCACGAGTTTATGCGTCACCAATTGATGTTGGGTTGATTTTGACGAACGCTTGGTCTGTGAAACTGACAGTATGGTGTGAAATGAAGAGATTGGTCGTGATATGACAGGCAATTTCGTGCAAAAACGGCGTTTTAACCGTCTGCCGGTAATTCAACCGGCCACCATTTCCACTCGATCAACCGGGGTATTGAACGGCGAAATCTGCAATTTTTCTGCTGGTGGATTGTTGTTCAATATCCGTATGACGGCAGCGCAGCGATTGACCCCTGACCTGCTGAATGATCAGGCTATTCTGGTGCAATTTCGGTCGCCGGGTGGCGGAAATTTCCAGATTCCTGGCCATGTGGTGCGGGTGTTTGAGCGTTCGGCGGGGATATCTGTCAGTGATTTTCCGGCGGATGCCTGGCGAGCGTTGGTGTTGCAGGCGAATTCCGCCACGATGGAAATATTGCCTGAACATCCGGTCAATGCGACTGAACGTGACCGATTGCTGCAACGCTGTGAAGACCAGTTTCAGACGTTCATTCGGCAGGTGATTGGCGAATATTGCCACATTGTCGATACCAAATCGAATGTCATGACATCTGATGTGCAGGCGACCCGTGAGCGTTGGTTATTACGCGAGGCAGCGCAGGTGCTGATGCGTCAGTGTGACAGGATCCAGAGCGCTTTTGCTCTGGATTATCCAGTGCGATTGCGGAATCTGGAGGAAGACCGGCAGGAAAGTCAGCCACTGGCTCTAGTGGAAACCGAAGTTCTGGACGACTGGTTATCAGTATCGCAACTCATCAATCGGCTCAATCAGGACTATTTGACGGAAATCAGTCAGTTTGAATTGCGTTATGCGACATTGACCGGCCAGCCTTTGCTGGCCAAACGTAATCCTTATGGACCGCACGCCATCATGTGGGTGTTCCATCAGGTATTCGCCGAACACTCCCTGAGCGCCCAATTGAAAATATTGCTGTACGACGCGTTTTTTCAGGCGGTTTCCCGTTTTTGTGTCGATTTTTATCAAAATCTGAATGTTGTGTTGTCCGATATCGATATCCAGCCCGCCATCGTGCGTCGCTCGTCTGTGTCATCGGTAGCGCAACATAGTAGTGTGTCGGCTGGTGCGAATGTTGGAAATGACCCCTTTTCCACGCAATCGGTCGGCGAGTTATCCCGGTTACAGCAAGTGCCGCCGGCGGAGCAGCCAACCGTGGCGCAGACGGTGGCAGACGACGCGGAGGCGGTGGTAACCGGCGTGCCTATATCCATGTATCTCGAAGCCGCACATTTGTCTTCGTCCTTGCGGCAGGGAACGGAACAGGGTGAACAGGAAGGAAGAACAACGGCCATGCCTGCCGCTATGCCTGTCGCCACGCCTGCACCGCGCGTGACGACAGTTGAAATCCCTGATTCCGGATTGAATCAGTTGTTGTGGCAATTCAACTGGTTAGGTAAACAAAGTGGATTCAACACCTCCATTCTGGATGTGTTGACCGAATTGCCTGATGCTAGCCGACAGATGGATGATGAGTACGACGCCGTGTCGGTTTGGGCACTGTCATCTGAGGGCGAATTGGGCAGGATGATCTGGTTCTCTGATAAAGATGCGGATTCCGCTCGACTTGACGCGTCGTGCGCGTTAGCGGGGTTGAATGCATGGCGGGAAAGCATTCGTCAGGGAGTGGCAGACA
>JAJYGL010000266.1 GCA_021790625.1 Pseudomonadota bacterium
ACATGACGGAACGCATCACCTTTGAGCAAATGATTTGGAAACAGGCCAATTACGATATGTTGACCCAGTTGCCAAACCGGCAGATGTTCCAGGATACGCTGTACAAGGAAACGCAATCCATGTATCGACTTGGCAAGTCGTTGGCGCTGTTGCTTATCGATCTGGATCGATTCAAGGAAGTCAATGATGTGCTGGGGCATGACAAGGGCGATTTGTTGCTGATTGAGGCCGCGCATCGCATCCGTTCCAGCGTGCGGGAAAATGATACCGTGGCGCGGTTGGGTGGCGATGAATTTACCGTCATCATTGGCGGTTTTGATGAGTTGGCAACTGTCGAGCGTATTGCAGATGACATCATCGGTCGATTGAGCCTGCCATTTGATCTGGCTGGCGAACAGGCCTATATTTCGGCGAGTATTGGTATCAGTTGCTATCCACGCGATGCCACGGATCTGGATATTTTGTTCAAACATGCCGATCAGGCAATGTATGCGGCAAAAAACAGTGGGCGTAATCAGTTTTGCTATTTCACCCCCGATTTGCAGCAGATGGCTGATACGCGTCTGCGCATGGCAAATGATTTGCGCCACGCATTGGCTGATGGACAACTGATGATTTATTACCAGCCCATCGTCACACTGTCCAACGGGCAATTGTATAAAATCGAAGCATTATTGCGTTGGCAGCACCCGGAGCGGGGCATGATAGATCCGACCAATTTTATTGCGCTGGCAGAAGAAACCGGGTTGATCGTTTCCATTGGTGACTGGGTGTTTCGCAAAGCGATCCGGCAGACAAAATCGTGGCAGGAACGGTATGGCAAGCCTGTGCGCATCAGTGTCAACAAGTCGCCGGTGCAGATTCATCAGCGAGAACAGCTTTTCTGGCCGGAGATTGTTCATGCGGCTGGTCTGGATGCCAGGCAAGTGACGATCGAGATTACCGAGGGCGTATTGCTGCACGCCAACGATGAGGTCAGAAACCGGTTGACAGAATTACGGCAGGCAGGCATGCAACTGGCGCTCGATGATTTCGGGACCGGATACTCTTCGCTGTCCTATCTGAAAAAATTTGACATCGATTTTCTGAAAATCGATCGCTCGTATATTCAGTATCTGGATAGCGATCCGGATCAGCAATTGTTGTGCGAGGCGATAATTGTCATGGCGCATACCCTGGGATTGCAGGTGATTGCGGAAGGTGTGGAAACGCCGGCGCAACAGCAGGTGTTGCTGGCAGCCGGTTGTGATTATGCACAGGGCTTTTTGTATGACCGGCCTCTATCTGCCGACGTTTTTGAGCAACGGTGGCTGGCGGAAAAAAACACGCTCTCCGATTAACTGATCTATTTCGCAGCGTTTGTTCCATAGCATTTATTGTGTGGCGTTTATTCCGTAGCGATGCCATCACGACCATCACATTTGTGTCGTGATGGTTGTCTGCCTGTTTGTTGCCTGTTTGTTATCGTGCGTCGAAACCCGCATTGTTGATGGCGGTGAGCAAGGCGTCACGCGGGGTCTGTTGTGGGTCGAAATCGGCTTCTGCCTGTGCGTTTTCCAGCGATACGTCAACATTGATGACGCTGGGTAGCGCTTCGAGAACCCGTCGTACGCTGTTGACACAACCGCCACAGGTCATGCCGCCGATGTGAATCGTTGTATGAATGCTTGTCTGCGTATTTGTGTTGTTCATGATCAAAGAATCTCCGGTATGTCGCCCAAGAGTGGTAGCACGGCATCAAGGCCATTGTGGTTGATGGCGTAGCTGGCACTTCGTTGTACCACAGGTTTGGCATGAAAGGCAATCGATACACCGGCTTCTTCCATCATGCGCAGGTCGTTGGCGCCATCACCAATGGCCACTGCCTGCAGGGGAGAGAGCTGGTTTTGCTGGCAGATATTGAGCAGCCAGTCGGCTTTTCCTTGCGCATCGAGCACTTTGCCCAGCACGCGACCGGTGAGTTTTCCGTCGATGATTTCAAGTGGGTTGGCGGCACTGTAATCCAGCGTCAGTCGCTCGTGCAGGCGGTCAGTGAAGAAGGTGAAGCCGCCGGAAACGAGCAGGGTTTTGATACCTAGTGCGCGAGCGCGTTCGATAAGGGTTTCAGCACCTGGATTCAATCGCACCCGTTCCTGGTAGACCTGTTCCAGAAAATGGATGTCGAGGCCGGCGAGCAAGGCGACGCGACGGGTCAGGCTTTCGGCAAATTCCATGTCTCCCCGCATCGAAGCCTGGGTGATGGCGGCAATTTGTGGTTTGATGCCGAGCATATCGCCGACTTCGTCGATACATTCCACGGCAATCAGCGTGGAGTCCATGTCCATGGCAATCAACCCAAAATCAGTGGGTTTACGCTGACTGGGAATGAAGGCGTAGTCGAGTTGATGCGCCGCACACCAACTGGCTACCTCAGGCTGACTGTCGGGGTTGGCGTGCGGCAGGCGCCAAGCATTGGTTTGCAGCGGTTGTACGGGGCGGGCATGGGACAGGGTGACCAGTTCGGCGAGTTCGGGTGCGAGGGCGCTGCCTTGAATAATCAGATGAGAAGACATGTCAGAGCAATTCCTTGAAAAAGTGACGGATTTTTTGTGCGCGCTCCGCCCATGTGGCGGTAACGGCTAGAATACGTAGTTTATCTGGTCCGGCCAGTTGATAATGCTTGTTGCGATGGATTAATTGCATGAGTCGTTGCGGGTCAACCGGCGGTTGCGGGATGAATTGCAGGGTGATCTGTTCGCTGGTAGCGTTGATCTTGATGATGCCAAGCGGTTGGGCAAGAATGCGTAATGTGTGCGCTTCCATGAGGGCCTGTGCGGGATCGGGCAATTTACCGAAACGGTCAATCATTTCCTCGCGCAAGTCTTGCAGGCTGTCGGTGTCCATGCAGGTGGACAGGCGTTTGTAGAGCACCAGTCGCTCGTGAATGTCGCCACAATAATTGGCGGGCAGCAGCGTAGGGACATGCAGGTTGATATCAGTGATGATGTCCAGCGGTTCGTTCAGATTCAGGGTTTCTCCGCGCTTGAGTGTTTTGACTGCGTGGTTGAGCATGTCGTTGTACAGGCTGAAACCGATTTCCTGCAGGCTGCCACTTTGTGCATCACCCAAAATTTCACCTGCGCCACGGATTTCCAGGTCATGCATTGCCAACTGGAATCCGGC
>JAJYGL010000028.1 GCA_021790625.1 Pseudomonadota bacterium
GGCATATAGCCCCGGTGTGGCAGAACCGGTGCGGGCGATTGCAGAAAATCCGGACGATGTCTGGCGTTATACCAACAAAGGCAATCTGGTCGCGGTAATTACCGATGGCACAGCGATTCTGGGGTTGGGCAATTTGGGCGCACTGGCCGCAAAACCGGTGATGGAAGGCAAGGCCGTGTTATTCAAGCGTTTTGCCGATATCGACGTGTTCGATATCGAGATCAGTGCGCCGGATACGGCATCGTTTATCGAAACAGTGGTTAACATTGCGCCGACATTTGGCGGCATCAATCTGGAAGACATTGCTGCACCGCGTTGTTTTGAAATTGAACAAGCTTTGTCAGAGCGGTTGGATATCCCGGTGTTTCATGACGATCAGCATGGAACAGCGGTCATTATTTGTGCTGGGTTGATCAATGCATTGCATATTCAGGGGAAATCTCTGAATCAGGCAAAAATCGTTTGTTTGGGTGCTGGGGCGGCAGGTACGGCTTCATTGAAACTCTTGCTGTCCATGGGAGCCGATAAATCGAAACTGCTTGTGGTGGACAAAGCTGGCGTGCTGCATAAAGGCATGGGTGGATTGCTTCCCCATCATGAATTTTTTGCCGCCGATACCGATGCTCGTACGCTGGCTGATGCCATGGTTGGCGCGGATGTGTTTATCGGTGTATCGGCAGCCAATCTGGTCAACGCCGAAATGCTGAAGTCAATGGCGGATCGCCCCGTGGTATTCGCTCTTGCCAACCCCGATCCGGAAATTTCACCCGAAATGGCGCATAGTGTGCGTGATGATCTTATTATGGCTACCGGACGATCGGATTACCCGAACCAAGTGAACAATGTCCTGGGATTTCCATTTATTTTTCGCGGCGCGCTCGACGCCAGAGCAAAACGCATTACTCAGGCCATGCAGATAGCAGCCGTGCACGCGCTGGCAGCGCTGGCGCGTGAACCGGTGCCGCAATCGGTGCTCGATGCCTACCAACTGACGCAACTCGCGTTTGGGCGTGATTATATTTTGCCCAAACCGTTTGATCCCCGGTTGGCTGACCGTGTGCCGCAAGCGGTAGCAGCAGCCGTGTCATTCTGACCAGCAGAACGATGGAGAAGACGATTGAAAAACCGAATAGAGGGAAAGACGGGGGACGCCTTGGTTCATTTCGATCGTGCAAGAATGAAACGGCAATTTTCATGTCGAATGAGCCGGCATTGAATGATGCCATCGAATCTGGTTGTACACCCATGTTATCCTGTTTGTCATCACGCATGATTCAGAAGTGATGGACGCCTTGATGACATCGGAAGAAGCTTTTGCCGCCCTGCAGCGTCTGAACGATGCCAATGCATTGCTGGCACGCGTGAATCGCCTGGTTTTCGAGGTTGATGATAGTACAGAGATGTTGCGACAAGTGTGCGAACTGGCAGTGGATCAGGTACACGCCCGTTTGACCTTTCTTACACGCCCCGACGAAGAGGGGCGTTTTTATTTCTTTTCCGCCGCCGGTGATTTGTCTTATCTGAACGACTTGTTCATTTCCACCAATCCCGATGTCAGTGCCGGACAAGGCGGGTTTGGGCAGGCATGGCGCGAAGCGCGCGCCTATTTTATCAACGATTTTACGCCGACTTCTTTCTTGGCAGACTGGCGCGCACGGGCACTGAACCTTGATTTGCATTCTGCTGCAATACTGCCGGTTTTTCGTCAAGGCAAGCTGTGGGCGTTGTTTGTGTTGTTGATGACAGAGCGCCATGTTTTTGATGAGGCATTACAATCCTTGCTGGAAATATTGGCACGGGATATGTCGCAGGGAATCGAGCGTATCATGGCGCGACGTCTGCAGCATGCCTTGCTGGACAATACCGTGGTCGGAATGGCGTTGACAGCAGGGCGCAACATTATCTTTTGCAACAAAAAATGTTCCGAGATGTTGTTATATACGGCAGACGAACTGATGGGTGTGCCTACCCGGCAGATTTATGTCGATGAAGCAGAATATCTGCGGGTGGGCGCGGCTTATCAGGTGTTGCATAATGCCGGATCGGTAGTCGAATTACAGGCAGTGCGCTTTGCGCGCAAGGATGGCAGTCTGTTGTTGTGCGATGTCAGCGGCATTGCTTTTGGCGATACGGACGATGATCGGGTGGTATGGACGCTGGTGAATGTCGATTTGCGTGAGCAGCAGACGCAATATCTGCTGGCCATGCAGCAAGCAGAAGCATGGCGTGCACGCCACGATTCCTTGACTGAGTTGCCCAATCGTTTCGCTTTGGAACAATATTTGCCGCAAGCGATCGCGCATGCCAAGCGCACGGATACGGTACTGGCCGTTGGTTTCCTGGATCTGGATGATTTCAAATCGGTAAACGATTCGTTGGGGCACGATGCTGGGGATACACTGTTGCGTCAGTTAGTGGTGCGCTTGCGTAAGCGCTTGCGGGCAAGTGACTTTTTGGCTCGCCTGGGGGGTGATGAATTTGTTGTGGTCATCGAAGATTTTGATACCCAACAGTTTGATCGGCAATTAAAGGTGGCGCTGGAACGTCTGCATGGTGCGGTTGAATCTCCATTTGAGTTGACGGCGGGTGTCGAATCTGTCGTGGGCATGAGCATGGGTGTGGTGCTGTTTCCTTTTGACAGTGAAGACCCTGATGAATTGTTGCGACTGGCCGATGTGGCGATGTATCAAAGCAAGCAGAATAAAGCGCTCCGCACCAGTTGGTGGCAACAGGGGGATGAATTACAACAACAGGGTGCGGTGTCTGTTTTCGACCCCTACGGGCAAGAAGCCATTGCTTTGTTGACGAAATCCCGTGGTTTGCTTGATACTGTCAACACACTGTTTTTGCAAAGTTTTTACACCGATAAAGCGCAATATTTCGGGCTTGAGTCGGTTTTTTCGCGTTTATTGCCAGCAGAGTTGGAAGTGCTGAAAATCAACCAGATGGAGCATTTGCAGTTCATCATGCAACCGGATGTGCAGCGAAAAGACGTGCTTGATAGCGGCGTCAAGCATCTGAGTTCTACCTATATGTTGATGGGCGTCGACGCGCTGAATTTGATGCGGATATCGAATTTGTGGCGCCATTTAATGGTTAACGAATTAAATCGGGTGAATCTGGCCACACGGGATCGGTATTTGCTGGTGCTGGTGGCGGACGCTCGCTTACAGGATGATATTCAGGCGCAACTGGAAGCAGGGCAGCGCACCATGACGGCATGGTTTGATGTGCTGGCGCAGCCCTTGCCGGACATTGCCGTGCCATGGGTGGACGTGCAACAGGCTGAATTGTCGCTTATTGGCGATTTGCGGGGCATTCAGGTATGCGCGGTATTACGGCCGAACGCCGAAGGCGTGTTTAAAGTGGAGGCCAGTGCGGGTGAATATGCGGAAGCATTTCGTGAGATTTTTCGTCATCCGGGCAAGCAGATTCTGCTTGATGTGCGAGAGGCCGGTGGCAAAGGGTTGGTGCCGCTGGCGTTTCGCGATGGCGCCATGCATACCACCATCGTACATGGCGAAGACGAACATGTCAGGCTCTGGCACGAAGATGCGCGCCGTTTCGGCGTATTCAGTATGGTGGCGATTCCACTGCCCATGGCACCGGAAAAACCACGCATGGTACTGGCATTGTATGGCGCTTATCCAAACCAGTTTGATACCGTCTGGGTAGCGCAGTTTTGTCGCGGCCTGCAGCAACGCTGGTCTGGTTTGCTGATGCAGCGCGAATTGAATGTCCACGAGACAATTTCCCAAGACTTGGCGTTGGCCTACCGCGAAAGGCTGTTTGCGGGCGGGTTGCGCATGTTGGTGCAACCTGTGGTTGATTTACATGCCGGTAAACTGGTCAAGGCAGAGGTATTGGCGCGTTTGGTGCTGGATGATGGCAGCGTGATTGCACCCAATGTATTTTTGCCATTATTGGGAATCGCGGAGCTGGATCATTTGTTTCGTCTCGGGTTGGATATGGCGTTGGAATTTTTGAAGCAATGGGAAGCACGTGGTTTGGTCATCGATGTTTCCATCAATCTGTCGCCAAGTACATTGTTGAATATCGATTGTTCCACGTGGGTAGATGCCGCCTTGCGTCGGCACGGCGTCGCACCGCATCGATTGGTGCTGGAATTGTTGGAAACTCAGGACATGGAGAGTACGTTGCAGCAAGAAACCATCGAGCAGCTAAGTCGTTTGGGGGTAAAACTGGCGATGGACGACCTGGGTTCAGGGTATAGTAGTTTGTTGCGCATGGCCGCGATGCCGTTTGACATTATCAAGGTCGATCAGGGATTGTTGCGTCAGTTGCGCAAGAGCCCGGTGCAAACGCTGGCGCTGGTGGTGAGCATTTTGCAAATGGGGCGTGATTTTGAGCGCGAGGTGATTATTGAAGGTCTGGAAGATGCAGACATGGTCGATGCAGTAATGTTGCTGGGTGCGCACTTTGGCCAAGGTTATGCGTTGGCCTGCCCGATGCCGGCAGCGCAATTGCCTGAGTGGCAGGTGCCGTCATACGATAACTCTGTCCAGCAACCGGTCATCAGGAACTATCTTGGTGCGCTGGCCTGGCACTGGGCAGTTAGACATGGCATGACACAAGGCAAGAAGACAATACTGAAATTGTGCCCCATGACCAGGTTTTTGCTCGCGCAGCAACCCGTGGATGATGACGCTGTGCGCTGGCACGCCGCGATGCACGAAAAGCAAGGTTCCTTTGAAGAGGCCGGACTCAATCTGATGAACTGGCTGGTGGAAAAAGTGCGTCATCAGTGAACGGTGACTAAGAAACCGCTGATTTATTCCTCCAAGAGCTACCGTCGCGACCATGTGGGAATAGATCAGCGATTCCCTAATGAAATCAGGCGCGTTCCTGCCAGCCTGTCATGCAGGAATTGCCGGTCACGATCAACAAAAGCCCATAGTTGGCTTATGCCGGGCAGACAAATGACGAACAGCAGTCGCACGATACTGCGCGTCAGCGTCAGGGGTCGATTGTCACGAGTCACCAGCCGGATACGCCAGGTTTTCATGGCCAGCGACTGTCCATGCTGCCATTGCCAGACAAAATATACACCAATGACGCTGGCGAGCCATAGTTGTAACCCTATCCTGAATGGCATGCTCTGCCGGTTGTGGGTAAGGCTGATGAACAGATAATCAGCCACAAACAATAATGCCAGCAACAGCAGCGTCTCGTAAACCATGGCTGCAAAGCGCTTGCTCAAACTGGCGGTAGGAAAGGAGGATGGTAAGGTTTGTGTCATGGACGCTGATTTTACCGGATTTTTATGTCACAAACTGTTTCTCCGAATTTTTTGCCGCTGATTTTTTGCGCGAGAGGGCGTCTGTGAGGTAAAATTGCGCAATTGTACCGCTTGTTAACTTGTCATTGTCGGAATTATGCGCATCGGTTCTTTTGAATTAAAAAACAATTTGATTGTGGCACCGATGGCAGGTGTGACTGATCGCCCATTTCGTCAGTTATGCAAGCGTTTGGGGGCGGGGATGGCGGTGTCAGAAATGGTGACATCCAATTCTTTGTTATATGGATCAGCCAAGACACGCCGTCGTGCCAACCATGAGGGAGAGGTGTCGCCCATTTCGGTGCAGATTGCTGGCGCCGACCCTGACATGATGGCAGAAGCAGCACGCTATAACGTTGATCAAGGCGCGCAAATCATTGATATCAACATGGGGTGCCCGGCAAAAAAGGTGTGCCATGTGATGGCGGGTTCTGCCTTGCTGCAAAATGAACCGCTGGTGGGAAAGATTTTATCCGCCGTGGTGGCTGCGGTGCCGGGCGTTCCTGTGACATTGAAAATGCGCACCGGATGGGATAAATCACACCGGAATGCGTTGTCCATTCTGAAAATTGCCGAAGAAAGCGGTATCGTGGCGTTGGCGTTGCATGGCAGAACGCGGGCGTGCGCTTATACCGGACACGCTGAATATGATACGATTGCCGCGGTGAAGGCGAAGGCGAATATTCCAATTATTGCCAATGGCGACATCACAACACCGGAAAAAGCTGCGTATGTGTTGCATTATACCGGCGCAGACGCCATCATGATTGGCCGTGCCGCGCAGGGAAGACCTTGGCTGTTTCGGGAAATTGATTATTATCTGCGCACAGGACAACATCTGCCATCGCCGGATATCGTTGAAATTCACGCATTGCTTCGGGAACATTTGTTTGATTTATATGAATTTTATGGCGAGGAAACTGGCGTGCGCGTGGCGCGCAAGCATATTTCCTGGTATACGCGCGGGTTGCGTGATTCGGCGCGATTTCGTCATGCCATGAATATTTTGCCGGATGTACAACAGCAATTGGCAGCCGTGGATGCTTTTTTTGAGCAATGTCGGCAACAGGGGGATTTATTGGCCGATGTGGCTGAATCCAGTGCTTTGACAGAAGAACTCTTGCAGGAAATGGAGTGATGGCGGTGGATGGCAAGTTGAAGAATCATGGCGAAGTCGGTGCGTGTATTGCTCGGGCGCTGGATGCCTATTTCCAGGATATGGATGGCGAGGTACCCACTGGCGTGTATGATATGGTGCTGGCATGTGTGGAACGTCCGCTGATTGAAAAAATGTTGCATTACGCGCAGGGTAACCAGACACGCGCCGCCGAATTTCTGGGTATCAACCGCAATACGTTGCGCAAAAAGATGGCGCAATACCATCTTGATTAAGTAGTGAATAATTTTTCTTTTACACAAGAAGCGATTTTAACCCCGCAAGATAAAAGGATAAGAATGGCCTATATTACACGTGCCTTGATTAGCGTTTCGGATAAAACCGGCGTTGTTGCGCTGGCGCAAGGCTTGCGCAGTCTTGGCATCGCGTTGTTGTCTACTGGCGGTACGGCACGTTTGCTGACCGAGCAGGGTATCCCAGTCACCGAAGTGGCAGATTACACCGGTTTTGCGGAAATGCTGGACGGCAGGGTAAAAACCTTGCATCCCAAAGTGCATGGTGGTTTGTTGGCAAGGCGTGATGTGGCCGGACACATGGAGGCGATTCGTGCTGCGGGCATCGAGCCGATTGATTTGCTGGTGGTAAACCTGTATCCATTTGCACAAACGGTTGCACGTGCAGATTGCACGCTTGCGGAGGCTATTGAAAATATTGATATTGGCGGGCCGGCCATGTTACGTTCGGCAGCCAAGAATTTTCAGCATGTGGCGGTGTTGACCGATCCGGCAGATTACGTGCGCGTGTTGGATGAATTGCATCGTCATTCCGGTTCTTTGTCGACGGCGACCAATTATTCGCTGGCGCGCAAGGCATTTGCGCACACGGCAGTTTATGACGGGGCGATTGCCAATTACCTGACGGCGCATGAGTTGAATGGCGAAACGACAGATTTTCCGGCACAACTGAATCTGAATTTTGTACGCGAGCAATCTTTGCGTTATGGAGAAAACCCGCACCAGCGCGCAGCGTTTTATCGTGATATGCAACCGGCGAATGGCAGTCTGGCGTATTACGAGCAACTCCAGGGCAAGGAATTGTCTTACAACAATATCGCTGACAGCGATGCAGCATGGGAGTGCGTCAAAACATTCTCACAACCGGCATGCGTGATTGTGAAACACGCCAACCCTTGCGGCGTGGCTGTTGGCGATACGTTGCTGACGGCGTATCGCCTGGCGCTGGCCACAGATGCGGTCTCCGCTTTTGGTGGCATCATCGCATTCAATGCCGAAGTCGATGCGTCAACGGCAGAAGCCGTGGCGGAGTTGTTTGTGGAGGTGTTGATTGCTCCGGCATTCAGCGCTGCTGCCCGCGAGGTTTTGTCAGCAAAATCCAACTTGCGGGTGTTGATCGTGCCTTTGGCAAGCGGGCATAATGCCATGGAAATGAAACGTATCGGTGGCGGTTTGCTGGTGCAAAGCGCGGATACTTTTGCCATTGCTGCGGACAATCTGCGTGTGGTGACCAGGCTTGCGCCGAACGATCAACAGGTCGCGGATATGTTGTTTGCCTGGCGCGTAGCCAAATTCGTAAAATCCAATGCGGTGGTATTCGCTGCCAATGGACAAACGCTGGGAATTGGCGCCGGACAAATGAGCCGGGTGGATTCGACGCGCATTGCGGTGGAAAAAGCAACGCGGGCCAATCTGTCATTGGCGGGTTGTGCGGTGGCGTCTGACGCATTTTTCCCGTTTCGTGATGGATTGGATGTGTTGGCACAGGCCGGCGCGAGAGCGGTAATTCAGCCCGGTGGCAGTGTGCGTGATGCAGAGGTGATTGCCGCTGCCGATGAGCAAGGGGTGGCGATGGCGTTTACCGGTTATCGACACTTTCGGCATTGACTTTGACATTGAAACGGAAAAAAAGCATGAACATTCTGGTGGTGGGTTCCGGCGGGCGCGAGCACGCTCTGGCATGGCGTCTGGCGCAATCTTCCCGCATCGCCCGCGTGTATGTGGCACCAGGCAATGCGGGCACGCAGGCGGAGAAAAATCTGGTCAACGTGCCGATTACCGATATTAAATTGCTGATTGAATTTGTGCGCCGGGAAGCAATTGTTTTTACGGTGATCGGCCCTGAAGCACCGCTGGCAGCAGGGATTGTGGATCAGTTCCGTGCGGCGGGACTGAAAGTTTTTGGTCCCACACAGGCGGCAGCACAGTTGGAAGCGTCCAAGGATTTTGCTAAGGCATTCATGGTTCAACATGGTATTCCGACAGCGGCTTATCGTAGCTTTTCGGATGTGGTGGCCGCACATGCCTGGCTCGATACGCAACAGGCACCAATTGTCGTCAAGGCGGATGGCCTTGCAGCCGGTAAAGGCGTCGTGGTTGCGCAGACGATGGCCGAAGCGCATGCGGCAGTAGATGCCATGTTGCAGGATAATCAGTTGGGGCAGGCAGGCGCTCGTGTCGTCATTGAAGAGTTCCTGACTGGTGAAGAAGCCAGTTTCATGGTGATGTGTGATGGCGAGCATGTATTGCCGTTGGCGACGAGCCAGGATCACAAACGCATCGGTGATGGCGATACGGGGGAAAATACCGGCGGAATGGGCGCATATTCACCGGCGCCAGTGATCACGCCAGAAGTGCACGCGCGCGCGTTGCGCGAGGTCATCATGCCGGTCATGCTCGGTATGAAACAGGCGGGGACGCCATACACCGGATTTTTGTATGCCGGACTGATGATCGATGCGCAAGGTGGCATTCGGGTGCTGGAATTCAATTGTCGCATGGGCGACCCGGAAACTCAGCCCATCATGATGCGCATGAAATCCGATTTGGTTACATTGATTGAACACGCGCTCGACGGTACGCTGGATAAGGTCGAAGTTGAATGGGATCGGCGCGCAGCACTTGGTGTCGTGCTCGCAGCACAGGGCTATCCCATGTTGCCGCGTACGGGTGATGTGGTGGAGGCGTTACCAGTTGATCGTGAGGACATGCATATTTTTCATGCTGGAACACGCTGGCAGGACAAGAAACTACTGACCAGCGGTGGCCGCGTATTGTGCGTGACAGCGTTGGGGGATAGTGTCAAACTGGCACAACGTCTGGCGTATGACGTAGCAGAAAATGTCCATTTTTTGGGCAAGCAGATGCGCCATGATATCGGATATCGCGCCATTGACCGTAAAAAACTGGTGTGATGATTGGTCAATATAAGTCAACGCGCGATGAAATATGTGCTGGCATATCCCACGGAATCCTGTTTCGGGCTGGGTTGTGACCCCAGGTCGGCAAGAGCGGTGCGTCGTTTGCTGGTGATTAAAAAGCGACCAGTGCACAAAGGATTGATTGTGCTGGTCAGTGACATGCAGCAGTTGCGTCCGTATGTCGACGACAAGGTGTTGGCTGCAGTGTTGGCCAGCGGCTATACGGCGGGGCGCTTGACCTTGTTGTTGCCGGCAGGCAAGCGTTGTCCGGCCTGGTTATGCGGTAGAAATGGCAAGGTTGCCGTGCGCTGGACAGATTTCGTGCTGGCAAAGCGTTTATGTCAGCAGTCAAGACATGCGCTGGTTTCTACCAGCGCCAACCGCAGCGGGCAACGGGCATTACGCACGGCGCGCGAAGTACGGCGGCAATTTGGTGCAATGGTGCGTGTTGTGGCCGGTCAAATTGGCACGGCCAGAACGCCAAGCCGGATTGTTGACTGGCAGAGCGGGCGTGTGATTCGTGATTGATGATTTGCTGTCGTGATGATGCTGTAAAAAAGGTGTGAAGATAATGGCAGCGAAGACTATGGCAGCAAATATTCTGGCAACCAGGCAATACTTGCTGGCGTTGCAGGATAGTATTGTCCAGCGTATGGAACAGATTGATGGCGGCGTCTTTTTGCGAGACGCGTGGCAGCGTAATGACGGCGGGGGCGGTATCAGTTGTGTGCTGGAACAGGGTGAGGTGCTGGAGCGCGCAGGCGTGAATTTTTCTCATGTCAGCGGAAAGGGCCTGCCGCCCTCAGCAACCGAACGCCATCCGGAATTGGCAGGCAAGCCATTTGAAGCGCTGGGTGTGTCGCTGGTATTTCACCCGCGCAATCCGTATGCACCGACCGTGCACATGAACGTACGCTGTTTTGTGGCCGGTGTGACTGAAGAAAACCCGGTCTGGTGGTTTGGCGGCGGCATGGACTTGACGCCCTGTTATGGTTTTGAGGAAGATGCCATTCATTTTCATACCGTTTGTCGCAAAGCGCTGAACGTGGTCGATGAAGCGTTGTATCCGCGTTTTAAAACATGGTGTGACAGTTATTTTTTCCTGCCCCATCGACAGGAGGCGCGCGGCATCGGCGGTATATTTTTTGATGATTATTCCGGGGTGGATTTCTCTGCTGGCCTGGGGTTGATGCAAAGTGTCGGCGATCATTTTCTGTCTGCGTATGTTCCGATTCTGGAACAACGATGCAACCATGCTTATACGGAACGCGAGCGCGCTTTTCAGGCGTATCGGCGTGCGCGATATGTCGAATTCAATCTGGTGTACGATCGTGGCACCCTGTTTGGTTTGCAATCACGAGGGCGAACCGAGTCGATTCTTGTTTCCATGCCACCACGGGCAGAATGGCGCTACGAATGGCACCCGGAACCGGGAACGGCCGAAGCACGTCTGACCGAATATTTTCTGGTGGCAAGGGACTGGCTTGTCGGGCACGGGTAAATCATGCTGCTGCGCCGATTATTCTGGTTCGTGATGGGGGTGGGAGTAGTGTTGCTCGCCGCGCTGGCCGGCTTGCTGGTCTGGGAGGCGACTACCTTTACGCTGGAAGCGAAGTATCTGACCCGCTATGCGGAGAAAATGCAGTTTTATCCTGCAGCAGGTATCAGCCATCACATCGTTTTCCCACATCAGGGACCGGCAGACGTGCGTATGGGTTACGTTGCCCTGCCGGACTATGTCAAACGCCTGACGGGCGAGAATTTTGTCGTCACACAACAGGCGCGCATCAGTCCTGCCATGCAGCAAATGGCAGCGTATGGACTCAATCTCCCTTACTATGAAAAGGATCAGGCAGGGTTGGTATTACAGGATGACACCGGCGCCGTGTTTTATCGCAACCTGGTTCCGCAGCGGGCAATTGCTGATTATGCGGCCATTCCTCCCATATTGCGCGATAGCCTGCTATTCATCGAGAACCGTCGCTTGTTTTCTCCACCGGCAGACCGCAATCCGGCAATAGAATGGCGGCGGTTGGCGCAGGCGATAATGGACAAACTCATCAAGTTGATCGACCCGACGCATGACGTACCAGGCGGTAGCACGTTAGCCACCCAAATCGAGAAATTTCGACATTCCCGTGATGGCTTGACACTTAGCATGCGTGACAAATGGCAACAGATGGCGTCTGCCTCGGTGCGCGCATATCTGGGAGGGGAAAATACGTTGCCGGCGCGTCGTGCGTTGGTGCTGGCTTATCTCAATGGTGTTCCCCTGTCGGCAGCCCCGGGCGCGGGTGAGGTGATTGGATTGCCCGATGCCTTGATGGCCTGGTACGGACTGGACTGGCGAGAAGTTAGCGCGCTGTTGATGCGGAATCAACCAGATGCCCGCACCGCCTACGCATACAAACACGCATTGTCCTTGTTGATTTCGCAGCGCAAACCGTATTATTTCCTGAATGCCCGACCCGATGCGCTGGAAGCGCTGACCAATACCTATTTGCGTTTACTGGCGGCCAATGGTGTCATTTCTCCGGCATTGTGCGATCTTGCGCTGGCAACACCCTTGCGGATTCATCCCAGCCCACTGATTCCAACAGAAAATTTTGTCAACCACAAAGCGGCCAATGCGACGCGCAACCATCTGGCAGGCATACTGGGGTTATCGAAACTGTATGTTCTGGATCGCCTGGATTTGTCTGTGCAGACAACGCTCAACGCTAAAGCGCAGCAAAAAGTCAGCCGGTTTTTGACCGATATCGGCAACCCGGCGCTGGCACGAGCCAACGGACTGTATGGATTTCGTCTGTTGGGTGAACATGATGATTTACATCATATCATCTACAGTTTTACGTTATATGAGCGCACGCCGCAAGGAGCCGCTCTGCGGATTCAGGCCGACAATCTCAACCAACCCTTTGATATCAATCGCGGTGCCAAGCTGGATATGGGATCAACGGCAAAATTACGCACATTGATTACCTATTTGCAAATTGTCTCTGATTTACACCATCAGTATTCGCAAATGGACACGGCACAACTGGCTGCGATGGACAAAGTCATGAGTGACCCGATTTCGAACTGGGCGCAGGCATGGTATGCCAGCAGCACGGATAAATCGTTGACGGCAATGCTGCGCGCCGCGATGGCGCGACAGTATTCGGCCAACCCGCAGAAGGTGTTTTTTACGGCGGGTGGCCTGCACCATTTTGTCAATTTTGATAAGAAAGAAGACGCCGAGACGATGGACTTGTGGCAAGCAACGCGTAATTCGGTAAATCTGGTATACATTCGTTTGATGCGTGATGTGGAACGCTATTACATTGCACACACACCGGGTATCGCCGGCCATGTGCTGGAAGACGCGCGAGATCCGGCGCGACACACCTATCTGGAACGATTTGCGGACAGGGAAGGGCAGGATTTCATGTTGCGCTTTTATAAGAAATATCGTGGCAAGTCGAGTGATGAAATGGCGGAGATTTTTCTGGATGAGGTTCATCCGAGCGCGCGTCGTCTGGCAGCAGCGTTTCGCTATTTGGCGCCCAAAGAGGATTTTTCCCGTTTTTCGCTGTTTTTGCGCGCACGGGCAGAGAATCCGGTGGATGATCGGCAAATGGCTTCCCTATACCGGGAATTCGCACCTGGCGCGTGGTCATTGGCCGATTTGGGCTACATTATTCAGGTACATCCGCTGGAATTATGGCTGGTAGCGTATTTGCGTGATCACCCGGGCGCCACGTTTGCACAGGCGGTGGCAACAAGCCGCCCGCAGCGCATTGAAGTGTATAATTGGCTGTTTCACACTGGGCGCAAAAATGCGCAGGATATCCGTATCCGTAGCTTGTTGGAGGTGGAAGCGTTCGCACAGATTTATCAGCAATGGAAGCAGATGGGATATCCATTCGATAACCTGGTGCCTTCTTATGCCACGGCATTGGGGGTATCTGCTGATCGTCCGGCGGCGCTGGCGCAATTGATGGGTATTATTCTGAATAATGGCGTGAGTATGCCGAACCTGTTTCTGACCCGGATGAACTTTGGCGATGGCACGCCTTATGCGACCGATTTGCGTTATCAACCACCGGCGGAAAAACGTTTGCTGCCAGCGGAACTGACTGCCGTAGTGCGCGAGGCGCTGGCCAGCGTGGTGCAAAGCGGTACCGCAGCCAAAATGGCGAATGCTTACCACGACGCCAATGGCGTGGTTCTGCCTGCTGGTGGTAAAACCGGGACAGGCGATCATCACTTTGACACTTTCGATACGCAAGGGAATGTGATAACCTCACGCCCTGTGAGTCGCACGGGTACCCTTGTGTTTTATATTGGAGATAAATACTTTGGTACGATGACCGCGATGGTGCGCGGTGAAGTGGCAGGTAACTACCACTTCACCAGCGCGTTGGCGGCGCAGATCATGAAAGCGATGAGTCCGTGGCTCTTGACGTCATTGACTGCTCCCGATATTGGGCACAAATTTCCATCAAGTTGTATTAAATGCAATTACTGACCTTTGGTCTTAATCATCAGACGGCGCCACTCAGTATTCGTGAACGTCTGGCTTTTCATGTCGAGAACATGGAAGAAACCCTGCGCAATTTCGTGCGCAGTGGTGCGGTGCGCGAGGCAGCCATTTTATCGACCTGCAATCGTACCGAGATTTATTGCCACGCCAGCAATCCGGCGGCAGCCGTTGAGTGGGTGACGGAATACCATCAGTTGCCGCGCCCCAGTGTTGAACCTTATCTGTACCATTATCCGGCTGCCGAAGCGGCAAGACATGCGTTTCGGGTGGCTTCCGGTCTGGATTCGATGGTGTTGGGAGAAACCCAGATTCTGGGGCAAATGCGTGATGCAGCCAGACGCGCCGAACAGGCCGGCACCTTGGGCGTCATGCTGCACAAACTGTTTCAGCAGACATTCTCTGTGGCTAAAAATGTGCGGACGAGCACCGAAATTGGCGCCAGCTCCGTGTCGATGGCCGCTGCCGCGGTACGGTTGGCAGAACAGATTTTTCCCGATATCGCCGGACAGAAAGTCTTGTTCATCGGTGCAGGAGAAATGATTGAACTGTGCGCTGCACATTTTGCTACGCGCCATCCGAAACAGTTGACCGTTGCCAATCGTACCGTAACACGCGCACAAGTGCTGGCAGAGCAGTATGGCGGTGATGCCATTGCATTGAACGAACTGCCGGACAAACTGGCACAATTCGATATCATTATCACCAGCACGGC
>JAJYGL010000209.1 GCA_021790625.1 Pseudomonadota bacterium
ACAATTTCTTCTGATTGCAATTTTGCTGCATTGAGCAGGTGCTCGGAAATGCTTTGCGCCTGTTGGGTGGTACGGGTGAGTTGTTCGGTAGCGTTGTTGATGCCGGATACCAGATTCCGCAATTCATCAATGGTGAAGTTGATGGAGTCGGCAATGGCGCCGGTAATGTCTTCCGTGACGGTAGCATTGGCTGTCAGGTCGCCATCAGCCAGATCACCCAGTTCGTTCAGCAGGCGCAAAATGGCTTCCTGGTTACGTTTGTTTTCCGCCTCGCTCAATTGTACCCGTCGTTTGGATTCATTCAGCGTGACGAATCCGAAAGCCACCAGGCTGATCAATGCCAGTAATCCGGTGACAATGGCAAACATGTTACCGATTTCGCCGAGTTGTTCGTAACTGTGGGTGATGGCGCGCGTTTTTTCGAACAGGAGGTCATTGTTCATGAACGGATTGATGCTGGTGCGTTTGAGCGCAAGAATCTGCTGCAATTGCGTGGCTCCAGTACCCAGATCGCGTTCGAACGGTTGCCAGGCGGCGTTAAATTCGCTCAGACGATCGCGTGCCAGGGAGTCGCTGACGGCTGACACGCCAGCCTGTGCATCACCTCGTGTCAGGGCATTCAGGGCACTGTTCACGGTCAGGGTATCGGTTTTCAGTTCCTGTAGCGCGGCAAATCCTTGCGCCAGGTTGGGCGCGGTGACGGAAGGTTTTTTGTCGTTGCTGCGCCACGCGGGTTGGGTGATGAGCAGGTTGAGCAGAGCGATGTTGTCGGCGATGCGTTGGCTGCTGGTTATGAGTCTGGCTGCCTGGTCAATCTGGGCCGGGCTGCCGGTGGTCTGGATGCGATCGTGGAGAGGTTGCAACATTTTATTCAACGCGGCGGATTTGATGGCCAGCCCGCTGATATCGTTCTGCGAACTTTCCAGCAGGTTTTTCTGCTGTATCAATTTGTCCAGTTGGACATCGATGGACTGCCATTGCTGTTTCAGATCCTGCAGCGATGGCTGTATCGACGCGGGTGATGCAGGCAAGGCCAGACTGCCCTTGATGAGGACGTTCAGGTCGTCGCTGAAGCGGTCCTTGCTTTGCTGCAGTTGAGAAAAAGCGGCCGGGAATCCGGCGCCGGACTGCAATGCCAGCCGGCTGATACGCTGGGTCAACATCTGCATTTCGCTGGTTTTTGTGATGTAACCGGTTTTGTTGCTGGTTTTGACGTTGTTGAGGATAATGAGCAACCCTGTCAGGACGAGAAAAGTCAAACCGGTAATCAGCGTGATGAAATATTGTTTTTCGGCAGGCAGGTGGCCGATGAACGGAACCGGTCGGATTTCGCCTTCCGAGATTTTCTTCATGCCACTCATGATGAGCGTGGTGTTTTCTGCGGATTGTGGGCGTTTTTCGTTATTTTGCTTGCCAGGTGCCGTCAAATTGAAAGCCATGCCATTTCTCCACTTTGTTGTTATGGGTGAATGTATTTTTGTTAATCTGCGATCGTGTCTTTATGAACGTATTCTATGAATGTATCCCGTGAGCATATCATCATGCGATGTTTTTGATGTGGTTTTTTACGAATGGACACCTACTGACAAAAACTCGGTCTGGGTCAGCAGCGCGCCAAGATTGATATTGTGCCAGATTTGTCCTTGTTCGTCGTGGCGCATGTCGATCATCCATTCTGTTTGACCGGGTACTTGTTCGGCGCGCATGGCGTCGATATTGCGTAAACCAAGCGCACGATCCACCAATAGTGCTGTCTGGGTCGTGAATCGCGGATGACTTAGTAGTAACCGGTTATGGTGGTGGTGCGTGGTGGCGTTCATGCCGGCATAGGCAGCCAGGTCGACGACCGTGTACAGTCTGCCGCGAATATTGGTGATGCCCAGAAACCATGTTTTGGTCATCGGGACGGCGATCCATGGTTGGGTGGTGGCGACCTCGCTGATGTCAGTCATGTCAACGAGCCAGTTTTGCCCCCCGACTTGAATGGCGAGCCGGTTTTGTGAACTGGTTTGCGTCGCGGAATCCTGGATGCGTTGGCTTAGGGCTCGCTGGAATTCTCTTAAGCTGATGCGTTGCGACATGGCGGTTTTCCGTTCGACAGGTGGTCACAGAGAGCGTATTTTTTCGAGCAGAGCTTCGGCGTCGACCGGTTTGACCACGTATTCGATGGCTCCTTGCCGTAATCCCCAGATTTTGTCGGTTTCCTGATCCTTGGTCGTACACAGGATGACGGGAATGTGTTTCAGATCATCTGTTCTGGAAATGGCGCGCGTGGCTTGGAATCCGTTCAATCCGGGCATGACGACGTCCATGATGATGAGATCGGGTCGGACAAGGCGGGCTTTTTCCAGCGCTTCGTTGCCGTCTTCTGCCAGTTCGACCCGGTAGCCGTGTTTGGTGAGCAGGCTGGACAGAAAAAATCGTTCCGTCGGTGAGTCATCGACAACCAGAATTTTTTGGATAGGCATCTTTTGTCCTTGGGTAGTCAGGCTGTGTAATCAAGATAGATAATCGGATCGGGTGTCAGGAAGGTTGTGGGTTGCTGGTATGGCGGCGTACCGTGGTCAGCAGCGATTCTTTGGTAAATGGTTTGGTCAGGTACTCGCTGGAACCGACCATGCGCCCGCGTGCCTTGTCGAACAGGCCATCCTTGCTGGATAGCATGATGATGGGCGTGTGTTTGAATTGCGGGTTTTTTTTGATGAGCGCGCAGGTCTGATAGCCATCCAGCCGTGGCATCATGACATCCAGAAAAATAATGTCCGGATGATTGTCGCTGACTTTGGCGAGCGCATCGAAACCATCTTCGGCCAGAATGGTGGTGCAACCGGACTGTTTCAGAAAAATCTCGGCACTGCGCCGTATGGTATTGCTGTCGTCGATTACCATGACCTTGATGCCATCGAGATGCTGATTATCATTCACCTTGTTTTCCCCGCTTCCGTGCTTGGCCGGTGTGTGCTCATACGCTCCACGAGATTACCGGACTCCGCGTTTGTGCGTATTTTTAATCGTATTGATGACGATTGGCAAGTGTTATTTTTAAAACAGCGCGATAATCGTTCGGAGAACCATTGATTT
>JAJYGL010000168.1 GCA_021790625.1 Pseudomonadota bacterium
GCGGGCAAATTGCCGGGCAATTGCAAGAAGCGCGTTGGCTCATCAAAAATATTTCCCAGCGTTTCGACACGATTTTGCGCGTTTCTCAATGTATCGTCGCCCGGCAACGCAACTTTCTTGAACATGGTGAAGTCGCCATGCGCCCGTTGGTGCTACGGGAAATCGCTGACGAAGTTGAGTTGCACGAATCTACCGTATCGCGCGTCACCACACAAAAGTTCATGATGACGCCACGCGGCATCTTTGAACTAAAATATTTCTTTGGCAGTCATGTCAACACCGAAGCGGGCGGAGCGTGTTCCGCCACCGCCATCCGTGCGCTCATCAAACAGATGATAAGCGCAGAAAATACAAAAAAACCCTTATCCGACGGGCAAATCGCAGAACTTCTCGGTCAGCAGGGCATTGTGGTGGCGCGTCGCACCATCGCAAAGTACCGGGAAGCACTGCAAATTCCACCCGCCAACCAGCGCAAAGCGCTATAACAGCTCGTCAATGCAAGACATGAACGAGACCTAACCAGCAAAAAGGAAAGTATCATGAACCTGACCATTACCGGACACCATCTTGAGATCACGCCAGCCATTCACGATTATGTGATTTCCAAAATGGAGCGCATCAAACGCCATGCAGAAAATGTCATCGACATCGGCGTTATCCTTACGGTCGAAAAACTCAAGCACAGCGTGGAGGCCAATGTTCATCTGAGTGGGAAAGACATTTTCGTACAGGCAGAAGATACTGACATGTACGCTGCCATCGATAGTCTGGCGGACAAACTGGATCGGCAGATTGTGAAGCACAAAGAAAAAAACAATCATTCCCTCCACCACAATGGTGGCGGCGTCAAACACCAAAATCTTACTGACGAATAACCCGTGGACCAGCCCGTGAACCAGATTGTCGCGCTGCTGAACCCGAAACGCATATTGCTTGACATCAATGCAAGCGATAAATATGCGCTATTCGACCAGTTAGCCACGCTACTGGCAACCGACATGGGTGTGAATGCCCATGTCATCGCCAAAAGTCTGCTGGAACGGGAGCAAATGGGATCAACCGGCCTGGGACATGGCTTGGCCGTGCCCCATGGCCGAATCAAAGGTATCCAGGTTGCGCACGGCGCGCTAGTGCGTCTGAACCCGCCCATTGACTTCGACGCACCTGACGATCACCCCGTCAACCTGCTATTTTTCCTGTTCGTCCCAACACGGGCAACCGATGAGCATTTGCAATTGTTAAGCGAAATTGCACAGATGTTCGGTGATACAATATTGCGCGAGCGTTTAATCAAAGGTAGCGACAGCATGGAAATTCTGGCACTCCTGCAACAATGGCGCGTCTGGAGCGGCTCATGATACCAGCCATTACCGTCAGGCAATTATTCGATGATCTGAAAGACCCTCTCAGCCTGCGCTGGGTATCCGGCCAGGCCGGCGCCCATAAAAACCTGATGAGCGATACGGTACAAAAACCATCGCTGGCGCTGGTGGGACACCTTAATTTCGTGCACCCCAACCGGGTACAAGTGCTCGGCTGCGCAGAAATGGATTATCTGGCCGGACTCTCGCCCAAAAACATGGCGCAAGCCGTCAACAATCTTTACTCAACGGAACTCGCTGCGGTCATCGTCTCCAATGGCGAACCCGTACCACAACTGCTGTTGGATGCCTCTGAACGCACCGGGACGCCTTTGCTGGCTTCTCCGCAACCCAGCCCTGAACTCATGTCGCTGCTGTCGCATTATCTGACTCGGGCACTGGCAGAAACCACCAGCGTGCATGGCGTGATGATGGAAGTCAACGGCATTGGAGTCATGCTGACCGGCGAACCTGCCGTCGGCAAAAGCGAACTGGCGCTGGAACTGCTGACCCGTGGCCACCGACTGGTCGCTGATGACGTGGTCGATGTATTCAAACTGGCACCCGATATCCTCAGCGCACAATCACCTTCGCTGCTGCAGGATTTTCTCGAAGTGCGCGGACTGGGCATCCTGAACGTGCGCGCGCTGTTTGGTGAGTTGGCCATCAAACTGAAAAAAAACCTGAAACTGATCGTACACCTCACACCCTTCGATGAACTGGCTGCACGCAACCCGTCGCGCCTGGATATGCCGGAAACCAGCGAAACCATCCTGGGTGTACAGATTCCCAAAGTCTTCGTGCCCGTAGCCGCCGGTCGCAGCCTCGCCGTACTGGTCGAAGTTGCGACCAGAAACCATATGTTACGCCAGCGCGGGGTGAACAGCGTGGACGAATTTGTTGCCCGTCAACGTGCGTTGATGGCAGCCGATCAATAACGATGGAAAACATCAACCCCAAACTGCAACTGGTTCTGGTCAGCGGCCTGTCGGGGTCTGGCAAAAGCATCGCTCTACGCGTGCTGGAAGACGCCGGCTACTACTGTGTGGACAATCTGCCAGCGGCCCTGCTTGAAAACACATTGCACGTGCTGGCCACGAATGGTGACTATCAGGTTGCTATCAGCATCGACGGTCGCAGCCGCGATTCCTGGCAACAGTTGCCAGCGCTCATCTCCCGCCTGCGCGCACACATCGACGTACGCCTGCTGTTTCTGGAAGCCAACTCCGACACCCTGGTGCGCCGTTTTTCGGAAACACGGCGCAAACATCCGTTGAGCAATGCGGAACGGGCCCTGCCCGAAGCCATCGCCTTTGAACGCAGCCTGCTGGAACCCGTTGCCGAACTGGCCTATCGTCTGGACACCAGCGACATCTCCGTGAGCACGCTACAAGGCTGGATAAAAGATTTCATCGCCCTGAAGAGCGCGCGCCTGACCCTTATGTTTGCATCTTTTGGTTTCAAGCATGGCATTCCGCTGGATGCCGACATGGTGTTTGACGTCCGCTGTCTACCTAACCCGCATTACGATGCGCGCCTGCGCCCATTGACCGGCAAAGATGCCGAAGTCATCGCCTTTTTACAAGCCATTCCAGAAGTGGCGGAAATGCTGTCTGACATTCATCACCATGTTGAAAAATGGCTGCCCTGTTTTGTTCGTGACCACCGCGCCTACCTGACCGTAGCGATTGGCTGTACCGGCGGGC
>JAJYGL010000096.1 GCA_021790625.1 Pseudomonadota bacterium
GTGTCTATGATCCGACTCCATTCAAAACCAATGGGATGATTCTAGCGCCCTTCGCACACCATGTCGAACAAATGCTTAAGAAACCGCTGCTTAACTCCTCCATAAATCGCGTTGCGACTCAAGAGTTTCCTCAACAAAATTCAACTCGGCAAATCCACAACCTGTTGACGTGCTTCATGCAACATATGCAAGGTGATCTTGCGTACCTCGGCTTTGCTGGCCTCGATATGCGATTTCAGCACGATTGCCGCCGGAGCTGCCTTACGCTGAATCAGTAAACGCAGCAACTCTGAGTGTTCGTCGTAAGTCGCTTGAATGCGATCGGCGCGGGTGAAATCCAGGCGGCGAATAATGCGGATTTTTTCGCTGACATCCTGATGTACCGTTGCCATTTCAACATTGCCGGTTGCGCGAACCAATCCTTGATGAAAATCCTCGTCCATGGCAGCCACCACAATGCCGTCACTCACCTGTTCTGATTCCGGCACCAGCCATGCACACTTCAGCGCAGACAAATCGGCCGTATCGGCCGCTTCGCATATTTTCTGCACTGCAGCCAATTCCAGTATCACGCGCAGGTCGTACAGCTGTTCGAATCGGGTAAAATCGAATGATCGTACCGCCCATCCGCTACGAAACGACACCTGAAGATAACCTTCGCGTTCCAACCGGTACAGAGCGTCACGTACCGGGGTACGCGACACACCAAACCGCTCGGCAATCTGATTTTCGGTAAACCGGTCGCCCGGCAACAAACAGAAAGAAAAAATCTCGTTTTTCAACCGATCATACACGCTGGCGGCAAGAGCATTTGTCCTTGGACGACCTGTGATGCCCTTCATTACGATTCAACCTGTAACATACTCACATGCGCCGACACAACACGCCAACCCACACCAAACCGCACCCAAGTCTGGCTCTGGCGTCCCACCGGTTGACCATCTCTGATAAATTCCACATCAACTGTAGCAAACTGTTTACCAAAGGTAGTCACTACCCGATTACGCAAGCTACGTGCCATGCTGCCCGACGGCACGAACGCCTGACGCCAGACACGAATCGCCGCAGCCCCGTACAGTATTTCCGCAATGCCATAACGCACCGTGTACTCGCTGTCCCAGAACAATTCATCCAGCACTGCCACGTCGTTAGCAATCAGCGCCGTTTCATAACGATCAAATACCGCGACCACTTCCACAACCACCTCGGGCAAGTTGACCGACATATCTGTCAATGCGGCGCCATTCATGCGTGTGATTCCTGTGTTGCAGTCTGGAAAGCCAACGCCAGTGCTTGCAAGGGTGCCGTCCAGCCAACGATACCGCCCTGGGCGCGGATCATCTCCAGTGTCGCCGCCTTGAATTCGGGGAAATAACTTTCAGTCGCGTCTTCAATCAACAGGCAATCGTAACCGCGATCATTGGCCTCGCGCATACTGGTCTGCACACACACTTCCGTGGTGACCCCAGCGAAAATCAGCTGCCGGATACCTTTTATACGCAAGATTTCTCCAAGTGCCGTGGCATAAAATGCCCCTTTCCCAGGTTTATCGAGCACGATTTCACCAGCCAGCGGCGCCACCGCAGCAACAATTTCGCAACCGGGCTCACCCGACACCAATATCCGCCCCATCGGTCCATTATCGCCAATCTGAACGGCCGGATTACCACGCACGCGTTTGGCCGGTGGACAATCGGCCATATCCGGACGATGCGCTTCACGTGTATGCACAATCAACAGTTGGTGACGACGGCACAAACTGAGCAGTTCCGCAACCACGGGCACTGACGGTGCCAAACGCGCCACTTGATTACCCAAACTGGCGCCAAATCCCCCCGGTTCGATAAAATCGCGCTGCATGTCGATCACAATCAACGCGGTATAGGCCGGATCAAACTGGAATGCATAAGGAAGCGCCGGAACACTCAGCATACCAACTCCTTGTCATGGGTTTCGTGACCCGCCATATATCGACCTATCACCGCCCGTTCGGCACTATCTGCCATCACTTCATAAACGATAGCCCCTTCGGACATCACCAGGATACGGTCGGACAGTTCCAGCAACTCGTCCAGATCCTCACTGACCAGCAAAATCGCTGCGCCACCATTGCGCGCTTCATCCAACCTGCGATGGATCGCTTCGGTCGCCGCAAAATCCAACCCGAATACCGGATTAGCCACAATCAGCAAGCGCACCGGCTGCGCCAACTCGCGTGCCAACACCGCACGCTGTACGTTACCACCGGACAAACTGACAATTGGCAAGGACGGATCAGCCGGCCGTACACCAAACATCTCAACCAACTCTCTGGCGCGGCGATTCAATTGCCCAGACCACACATACCAGCCTGTTTTCCAACCCAGACTCACGGGTGGCAAGTCAAAATTGCGCAAAGCCATGTTTTCTGCCACGCTCATATCTGGCACGCAAGCATTTTTCAGCGGTTCTTCCGGCAAGCTGTATACACCATGTTGGCGCATCTGCGCACGCGTCGCCTGATAGGGTTCCCCGTCCACGAGGATGTTGCCCGAAATCGCCGCGCGTTGTCCAAGCAATACCTCGATTAGTTCTTTCTGCCCATTACCAGAAACACCGGCAATACCAACCATCTCGCCTGCACGCACTTGCAACGCAAACTGCTGTATCGCCGGCGTACCGCGGTCGTTTTCGGCTTGCAGCGCTTCAATCTGTAAACGCACAGACCCCGGCTCGGCAACTGGCATACGCCCCGGACTGCGCTCTGCCGCAACGTTAATGTGCGTGCCGACCATCATCTCCGCCATCTGTTCAATTGACGTCGAGTCTACCCGCCCAGTGCCGGCCAGTCGTCCGCGCCGTAATACAGTGACCACATCGCCATACGCTGTCACTTCGCGAAACTTGTGCGTAATCATCAATACTGTCAGCTGTCCTGCACGCGTCATTCCATGCAACATGCCCAGCACCTCATCGGCTTCGGCTGGTGTCAACACCGAAGTCGGCTCATCCAGAATCAGCAAGCGCCGACGCAGGTACAGCTGCTTGAGAATTTCGAGTTTCTGCTTTTCCCCAGCGGCCAGA
>JAJYGL010000048.1 GCA_021790625.1 Pseudomonadota bacterium
CGATCCCGGGCATTGGCAAGCCGATAGCACAGTGGCTGCGTGGGTCGTTTGTGATCGGACTGCCGACCTTGAACCGATTCTTTGTATTCCATGTGTTCCTGATGCCGGTCCTGTTGCTGGCGCTGGTGCTGGTCCATCTTATCGCGCTGCACCAGGTCGGTTCGAACAATCCGGATGGAGTGGAGATTCATGCCAATACCAGCAAATCATCATGGCCGCGCGACGGGATTCCTTTTCATCCATATTACACGGTGAAGGATCTGTTCGGAGTGAGCGTGTTTTTCGTGATATTTTTCTGGTTTGTATTCTACAAACCCGATGGCTGGGGCTTTCTGCTGGACAAGTTGAACTATACCCCCGCAAATATTTTGCACACGCCGAGTGATATTCATCCGCTGTGGTTTTTTCTGCCATTTTACGCAATGCTGCGCGGCGTGCCGGACAAGCTGTACGGAATCATGGCATTTGCCGGCTCGTTTGCGCTATTGGCTTGTCTGCCGTTGCTCGACCGCAATCCGATTCGCTCGATTCGTTATCGCTCGGTACTGTACAAACTGAATATTTTAATGATGCCCGCATCATTTTTGTGGCTGGGTTATATCGCGCATGGCTTTGCCACGGAACACAATATGGTTTTCGGACTTCATGTCACCGAGGTTTTCTACGCCACGTTCCTGGTTCTGCCGTTCTTCAACAAGCGGCGTTCGCTGGGTGCCAGCGTGGCGTGGTTAATCGTCACTGAAGCCGTAGTTTTACTGATCGACGTTTGGATGTACTCTATCCATGCGCATGGCTGGAATTTGATGCTGCTGACGGACTGGATTCCGGCAACCTATCTGTTGCTGTTGTTCGGATTGGCGATTCTTTTCCCGGCGCTCACCCAGGACACTCAGCATCTGCCCGAGCGTCTTACTGCGGGTGGCATTTTCCATTAACGACAAGTCTGCGTCCACGTGATATCGGGCGGGTATCGCCCGATCGGTTTGCAGAAGACAACTGAACTCTTTTTGGGCAGGACCGAGCAATGACAATACGCGCGCCATCACGGAAATCCGGATTGCTTGTGGTGCTTCTATCCGCTTTGCTTCTGGCATGGTTCGGCAACGCGGCGATGGCATCGGTAACGACCACGCAACCACCGCTGCGGCACATCAAGATCAATCTGCATGACAAGGCGGCGCTGCAAAATGGCGCCCTGTATGCACTGCATATGTGTACCGCATGCCACGGAATTCAGGGGGCGCGTTACAGTGAGCTGCCACCGGTCCTTGGATTGAGCAAATCGCAGTTCCTGAAATACATCGGTACCGACGGGCGCCACTACCACGACACCATCACCACGAACATGTCGCCTGAACTGATGACGAAATTCGTGAGCATGCCGCCGCCGGATCTGACCGACATCGCTTTGCGCCGCTCGCCCGCCTGGCTATATACGTACCTGACTTCATTTTATGTCGATCCGGCACGTCCGGCGGGCGTCAACAATGTCGCGTTTTACAATGTCGCCATGCCTGATGTTTTCGCCGGCATGCAGGGATTGCAGAAGCCGGTCATGGTAGAGGGCCTGCGCTTCGGCAGCCCGGCCAAAATCGCGGTCGGTGTGTTGCCCCTGACGCAAGGCACGATGTCGAAGGCGCAGTTTGACCGGACCGCGAGAGACATTGTCACGTTTCTGTACGCAGTCGCGCATCCGCATCAGGCGGAAAGGGCCCGGCTTGGACCGTGGATTATCGGCCTGTTCCTGTTGCTCTCGATATTGACCTATTTCATCTACAAACTTTATTGGCGGCGGGTGATCACCAGCGATGAGCGATGGTGGAGGATCGGGCGATGATCGCCTCTGTCGCTGCATCGAGCGTCGCCGTGGAATCAAGTGACAGGCAACTGCGCGGCTCGCGCAACGCTTATGTGGCGCTTGCTTTGGGCCTGGTTTTTTTCATCTTCACCATCTGGTATCAGGTGTACGCCGACACGCGCAAGGAAGCGGAGACCTGCACGGACCCTTTCTTGCAAAGCCATCGTCAATGGCGTTTGCGCACCGCGTTTCTGTTCATGATGTGGTCCATCCTCGCGGGCTTTTGCGTACCGTTCGGGTTCGCGGTGCTGGTGTTTGTACCTGTCTATCTGTGGTTTGTGTACCGGTTGTTGAGGGGCCTGATTTATTTCGCACTGCGGAGAGTCATATGAAGTTTCAAGCTTTCTACCGCGTTGATGGATGGGCCGCGCCCGCCGTGGTGATGGTTTCGCCCCTATTCGCTGCGTCGAACGTCACCCGCGCCGCCTCACGCAGGGCGCTCGATGCTCAACGTTGAGCTTTCGCAAGCCCGATTCGAGCAGCATGCGCCGGTTCCTGGCTTCGCTGGCAATGCACACTCGCTGCGCCCGGTGGAAGGTGGCTCGGTTGAACTGCGCGCGGTACGATCCCTGATCGACCGGGTCGATGAGATGTTTCTTGTCTTGTTGGCGGGTCGGCGCCGGTTGGTGCGCCGTGCCATGTCGGTCAAGCACCGGGCTGGGTTGCCTGGACGGGATCGTGAACGCGAGCACCAAGTACATGATCGGGCGCAGGCTTTTGGCGCGAGGCTTGCTCTCTCCGCAAGCGTGACGCGACAATTGACGGAGCTGCTCATCGGTGATGCCTGCGCATTGCAAGGCCTGTCGTCGACCGCGGAAGAAACCACGGGTGATTCATCATCGCAGCATGATTCGGGGGGTTCCGTGATGTCGAGATTCCCTTACGCGCAAAAACTTCTGCGGCTGTTGCCGCCCCCGTCGCGGTTGAGCAGCCCATTGCGCTGGATGTTGCCGCCGCCGCTGCTCTGCGCCCTTCTGCGCAGCATGAGCCTGCGCGTCATGGCCGGTCCACTTGCCAATGGCGCGTTCGATGATTTGCGGGGCCGCCGGCTCGGTGTCGAGGTTACCGATCTCAAGCTGAGATGGGTGGTCGAGATCGGCACGCGCGATCTTCATGTGCAGGTTCCTGGTGAAAACCCGGAATCGACCGTGCGTGGCAGCGCGACTGATCTCCTGCTTCTGGCCAGCCGTCTGGAAG
>JAJYGL010000216.1 GCA_021790625.1 Pseudomonadota bacterium
GATTGCAAGACATTGGATGAGTTTCGCGAACGTCAAGTTGCACGTTAACAGCGTTTTTTAATATACTGTTTAACAAAGGAATTTTTGTGAGCGATTTTCGAGTCAAACTGGACGGTTTGTTGTATAGTTTACTATCTTGGGAGCAGTTGGCAGCTTTTTGGTTGCGTATCGATGCGTCAGCCGGCTGGTATCTGTATGCCGTCGGACAGGAAGTGCCGACCGAGGCGGCTTCTGCAGAGCAGGTCCGGGATTTCATTTCGCGCATTGACGCTTTGTTGCACGCGGAACATCAGGAGCGCTATTGCGGCATTGTGTACGCCGATGATGTTGATGTTCCTTCTTTTGTGGTGATTTATGACCCGCACAATCTTGGCGTGTCATGTGGTTCGGGCAAGGAACGCGTCTGGCCGGGATGGATCATGAGCCAGGTGCCGCCGGAAGCTTTGCGGACTGTCGCTGTACCCAACAACCGCAAGCGCTGGTGGGAGTCTTTTTTGGGGCGAGCATGAACTCTTTACCTGTTTCCTCTGTTTCCTCTGCTTCATCTGTTTTACCTGTGTCAATGGTTCAACCGGAACAACAGGTGTTGGACTTGCGCACCACGCCGTCCAGCCAGCTACAATCAGTGGCATTTAATGCCGTCAAAAGCCTGCCGGAGCATGGAAGTCTGTTGTTACTGTTTGCTGAGACACCGGATTGGGTGATGCAAAGTCTGAATTTGTGCCTGCGCAACAATCTGGCATGGACGGTGGCAAAAATGGTAGACGAGAGCTGGGAAGTGCTCGTGCGACGGGCGGTAGAAGTGCCGCCAACCGATGTCATCGACGTGCTGAAACGCGAGCACAAACGACTGGATGCATTATTTGCACAAGTGATTCACCTGACGGATCGGGGACGACTGGACGATGCTGCGCAGGTGATGCGAGCGTTCGTTGCCGGATTGCGCGTACATCTGGATATTGAGCATGGCATGCTGGTAGCGGCTATTCGTACACCCACCGATGCGCAGGGAGTCAATCCGAGTGAAGCGCTTGTTCAAGAACATAGTGAGATATTGCATCAATCGACGTTGATTGAATTGGAATTTGCTGATCCTGGATCGCAAGTATCCACGGTTTCGCCTTTGCTGGCGATTCTGGCAGGTTATCTGTCCAAACATGAGTTGCGCGAAGAGTTGGTGATGTTGCCAATCTGGAAACAGGCTTTGTCACGGGCGCCGCAGGCGATGCAGGATGCCCTGTTGGCACGGATTTTGAAATTGTTGGAATATGGAAAGCATACATAGCAGTCATGAATAGCAACGATAACAGTAAGCAGCGGGCACTCGATTATCACGCATTTCCTCGCCCCGGTAAATTGGGTGTGGTGGCGATCAAGCCTTGTGAGACAGCGGATGATTTGTCACTGGCATATAGCCCCGGTGTGGCAGAACCGGTGCGGGCGATTGCAGAAAATCCGGACGATGTCTGGCGTTATACCAACAAAGGCAATCTGGTCGCGGTAATTACCGATGGCACAGCGATTCTGGGTTTGGGCAATTTGGGCGCACTGGCCGCAAAACCGGTGATGGAAGGTAAAGCCGTGTTATTCAAGCGTTTTGCCGATATCGACGTGTTCGATATCGAGATCACCGCGCCGGATACGGCATCGTTTATCGAAACAGTGGTTAACATTGCGCCGACATTTGGCGGCATCAATCTGGAAGACATTGCTGCACCGCGTTGTTTTGAAATTGAACAAGCTTTGTCAGAACGGTTGGATATCCCGGTGTTTCATGACGATCAGCATGGAACAGCGGTCATTATTTGTGCTGGGTTGATCAATGCATTGCATATTCAGGGGAAATCTCTGAATCAGGTAAAAATCGTTTGTTTGGGTGCTGGGGCGGCAGGTACGGCTTCATTGAAACTCTTGCTGTCCATGGGAGCCGATAAATCGAAACTGCTTGTGGTGGACAAAGCTGGCGTGCTGCATAAAGGCATGGGTGGATTGCTTCCCCATCATGAATTTTTTGCCGCCGATACCGATGCTCGTACGCTGGCTGATGCCATGGTTGGCGCGGATGTGTTTATCGGTGTATCGGCAGCCAATCTGGTCAACGCCGAAATGCTGAAGTCAATGGCGGATCGCCCCGTGGTATTCGCTCTTGCCAACCCCGATCCGGAAATTTCACCCGAAATGGCGCATAGTGTGCGTGATGATCTTATTATGGCTACCGGACGATCGGATTACCCGAACCAAGTGAACAATGTCCTGGGATTTCCATTTATTTTTCGCGGCGCGCTCGACGCCAGAGCAAAACGCATTACTCAGGCCATGCAGATAGCAGCCGTGCACGCGCTGGCAGCGCTGGCGCGTGAACCGGTGCCGCAATCGGTGCTCGATGCCTACCAACTGACGCAACTCGCGTTTGGGCGTGATTATATTTTGCCCAAACCGTTTGATCCCCGGCTGGCTGACCGTGTGCCGCAAGCGGTAGCAGCAGCCGTGTCATTCTGACCAGCAGAACGATGGAGAAGACGATTGAAAAACCGAATAGAGGGAAAGACGGGACGCCTTGGTTCATTTCGATCGTGCAAGAATGAAACGGCAATTTTCATGTCGAATGAGCCGGCATTGAATGATGTCATCGAATCTGGTTGTACACCCCTGTTATCCTGTTTGTCATCGCGCATGATTCAGAAGTGACGGACGCCTTGATGACATCGGAAGAAGCTTTTGCCGCCCTGCAGCGTCTGAACGATGCCAATGCGTTGCTGGCACGCGTGAATCGCCTGGTTTTCGAGGTTGACGATAGTACAGAGATGTTGCGACAAGTGTGCGAATTGGCAGTGGATCAGGTACACGCCCGTTTGACCTTTCTTACACGCCCCGACGAAGAGGGGCGTTTTCATTTCTTTTCCGCCGCCGGTGACTTGTCTTATCTGAACGACTTGTTCATTTCCACCAATCCCGATGTCAGTGCCGGACAAGGCGGGTTTGGGCAGGCATGGCGCGAAGCGCGCGCCTATTTTATCAACGATTTTACGCCGACTTCTTTCT
>JAJYGL010000147.1 GCA_021790625.1 Pseudomonadota bacterium
TGCGAATTGTCATATTTGGCATAGACATAACTGAAATTCTATATCGGGTGTGACGGTATTGCTGGTGTCAGTGGACAAGGTGGATACAAAACGAATGGTGATGGCGTGCCGACTGGCGCTGACTTCCGGTATCCACTCGGTGTTGCGGGCGATGCCGATACGGAGCAGGCGGATGTTTTTGTCGTTGAGTATCTGTTGGTGGAATCCCTGGTGGGCAGTACGTGTTTCTGGTCTGCCGTTTTCCCGCAGACTTTGCAGGACGATGTTTAGCGCCTGATAAATTGGTAGCAGGGGGGATATCCAGTTGATCAGGTCGGCGCGGCGTTGTGCGGCAGGCAAGTGTTGCCAGTGATGGAACCAGGGAATATCAAAACTGTTGACTCCGCCGGGGATATTGGCACGTTGTTTGAGCATCGACAACCACTCCTGATCGCGCAATGCCTGATCGAGCCTGCCGGGCAGGTTATGCAGGGCGTGGGCGGCATGACTTAGCGCGAGGGCGCTGTCCGGGGCGATGCCAGCCATTTGTTGCTGGCGGGAGAGTTCCATTTGCAGATCGGTGCGAATTTCATTTCTGGCGGTGATTTCGAACAGGTCAAACAAGTGAAACAGCGCCGTCTGTTGCAACAGTACGTCGTCAATCTGAATCAGGCGTAACGCCTGCTGGAATAACCGCTCCAGCTTGAGCAGTGTGCGGATGTGTTCATTTAGCGGATACTCGTAGATAATCACGAACGGTGGCAGGTCGAGGTAATATCAATGGCTAATTCTGACATGAACTGGGCAGAACAGCAAATGCTATCCCAGAACGTAAGGAACCGCTGATCTATTCCCACATGGCCGCGACGGCGGCCTGGCGAGATGAAATGCAAGGCGTGGCTCGCAGTCAAGGGTTATTCTCCTTGACAAGAGACGCAACGCAGCAGTTCGCCCGCCAAGCCCCGTCCCATGCGGGTTGCGGTCAAATCGGGCGCTCGCTTTCTCGTACGGCTTGGCATCGTAGTCCCGGCTACGACCTGCGCCGTACGCGTCGCGATCTTCCCGATTTGATCCGCAACGCGGCTCATGGAGGAATAGATCAGCGGTTCCATAGTGTCATCGGGTTGCGCCGTCAAGGGACAGATATTTTTCATGCAGGCGAACGACTTGCTGCCATAGATGTGCTTCATCAGTTCGGTTGTCGATGATATCATCTGCGCGCGCAAGACGCTGTTGTCTCGATAATTGTTGCGCCATGATGCGCTGCACCATCGCTCGGTCCAATTGGCTGCGCGACATGGCGCGAGAAATTTGTTGTTCTGGTTCGGTGTCCACGACCAGCGTGCGATTGACCAGCGGTAAAAAGTGGCTGGTTTCGAACAGCAATGGAACAATGAGTATTTGATAGGGAGCGCTGGCATGTCGTTGTAATAGCCGCTGGCTTTCCTGCAGGATGAGCGGGTGCAGAATGTGTTCCAGTTGTTGTTTGGCATCCGGGTGATGAAAAATGCGTTCGCGCATGCGTTCACGTTGCATGGCGCCGGTTTCATCCAGGCTGTCGGCGCCAAAAACAGCTTGGATGGCGGGAATGGCCAACCCATTCGGGGCGGTCAATGCGTGGGCGATGTCGTCTGTATCCGTTACTGGAACGCCAAGACGGGCAAATAGTTGGCCGACCAGATTTTTGCCGGAGGCGATGCCGCCAGTCAGTCCGATGATATTGTTCAGGCGGTCAGATGCAGCCATTGCGTATTGATGGTGTTGCCCCAAAACAGCGCGATGATGGCGCCGCCGGCCAGATAAGGGCCAAATGGAATCGGTGTGTTGCGCTGGTGTCCGCCAAACAGCATCAGTGTGATGCCGACCACAGCGCCGGTCAGGGAAGATAAAAGCAGGACGGCCGGCAACATTTGCCAACCTAACCATGCGCCGATGGCTGCCAGCAGTTTGAAATCACCATAACCCATGCCTTCTTTACCGGTCAGCAGACGAAATCCCTGATATACGCTCCACAACAGCAGGTAGCCCGCCGCGGCTCCGCTGACGGCAGACGACAGTGGCACGAAACCGTGGTTCAGGTTGATGAGCAATCCAGCCCAGAGCAGCGGTAAGGTGATGCTGTCTGGGAGCAGCTGGGTATCCAGGTCGATAAAGGTTAACGCAATCAGCGCCCAGACAAATGGTAGGGCAAACAACAGCTGTTGCGGTTGTGTAAAATGCACGGCAATAGTCAGCGATAAGCCCGCTGTCAGAAGTTCGACAGCCGGGTAGCGCCAGTGGATGGGTTGTTGGCAGCCGGCGCAACGGCCACGCAGCCACAGAAAACTGACGACAGGGATATTTTCCCAGGCACGTATCCGGTGTGCACAATGCGGGCAGGAAGACGCTGGGCGAGACAGCGAAAGAAAGGGTTCGTCCGGCAGTGCGACGCCATTGAGTTCGGCGCATTGTGCCCGCCATTCGCGCTCAAGGATTTTGGGCAGGCGGTAAATGACAACGTTCAGAAAACTGCCGACCACCAGTCCCAACAAGCCGCACAACCCAACCAGCAATGCTGGATGAGAAAACAAAGGCTGCAGGAAATTATCCAACCACACTACCCATTTTGAAGATGGGCAGATACATGGCGACCACCATACTACCGATGAGACCACCCAATACCACCATGATGATGGGTTCCATCAGGCTGGACAGTGCCGCAACAGCATCATCGACTTCGGCTTCGTAAAAATCGGCAACCTTGGACAACATGCTGTCCAGCGAACCGGATTCTTCGCCAATGGAAACCATTTGTTGCACCATGTTGGGGAAGATGCCGACGTTTTGCATGGCGATGGTGAGACTGATACCTGTGGTGACTTCATTGCGGATTTTCTGTGTGGCATCGTAGAAAATGATGTTGCCTGATGCGCCGGCCACTGAGTTGAGCGCTTCTACCAGCGGTACACCTGCGGCAAACATGGTGGACAGCGTGCGCGTCCAGCGTGCAATGGCTGCTTTTTCCAGCACGGGGCCGAAAATGGGCAGTTTCAGCATCAGGCGATCCATTACTTCCTGCATCGGGCGAGAGCGTTTCCATGCGTAGAAAAAAAACCAGATGCCGCCACCCAGACTACCGAAAATCAGCCACCAGTAATGGACGAAGAAATCCGAAATGTCCATCATGATGAGCGTTGGCGTGGGCAGGTTGGCGCCAAAACTGGTGAACAGTTGTTTGAAAGCGGGAACCACGAACAGCATGATGATGGCGGTAATGACAAAAGCGACGATGATAATGGAAATCGGGTAAAACAGCGCCGATTTGATCTTGCCCTTGATGGCGATGGTTTTTTCCTGATAGGAAGCAATCCGTTCGAGTACTTGATCGAGGATACCGGCCTGTTCACCGGCATGGATGAGGTTGATATACAGATTATCGAAGTAAAGCGGGTGTTTGCCAAAGGCCTGACTCAGGCTGTTGCCGCCCTCAATGTCGGTTTTGATCGAGAGCAACAAGGCCTGTACAGTGGGGTTGGCATGGCCTTTGATGACGATATCGAAGGATTGCAACAAGGGGACGCCGGATTTCATCATGGTGGACAATTGACGGGTGAACATGGCGATGTCTTTCCCGGAAATTTTCTTGCCACGACGGCTGATGGCGGATTTTTTGCGCAGCTTCTGCAATGCGATACCTTGTCGGCGCAGATTGGATCTGGCGACGGTTTCACTGGCGGCAAGCAGTTCACCTTGTACTTTCTTGCCGGATTTGTCGGTGCCTTCCCAACTGAAGGTGGTGTCTTTCTGCCCGGACTTTGGCAGGGGTTTGATACTTGTTCTTGCAACGGCCATGGTTTTTTCTCCGGTTGCCCGTTTGACGTTATTGGGCGGTATTATTTTGTCGTGCGATGGATATTGTCATGAGATGCGTCATTCATTGGTAACGGACTCGACTTCTTCCAGCGAGGTCAATCCCATTTTGACTTTGTTAAGCCCAGCACGGCGCAGGTCTTCTACGCCGTCCCGCCGCGCCTGATCAGCAATGTCGATGGAATTTCCATTGTTCATGATGATGCGTGTCATGGCGTCGGTAATCGGCATGACCTGATAAATGCCAACCCGTCCCTTGTAGCCGGTATTTTTGCATAATTCACAGCCAACGGCATGGTATGGTTGCCAACTGCCATCAAGTTCTTCTTCCTGGAATCCGGCGCGCAGCAGGGCGGGTTTGGGAATATCGATGGGTTGTTTGCATTTGCACAGACGGCGCGCTAACCGTTGGGCGGTAACCAACATGACACTGGAGGCAATGTTGAACGGTGCGATGCCCATATTGAGCATGCGCGTCAACGTGGAAGGTGCATCGTTGGTGTGCAGGGTGGAGAGTACCATGTGGCCGGTTTGAGCCGCTTTGATGGCAATTTCCGCGGTTTCCAGATCGCGGATCTCACCGACCATGATGACGTCCGGATCTTGTCGCAGAAACGATTTGAGCGCGGCAGAAAAGGTGAGGCCGGCTTTTTCGTTGACGTTGACCTGATTCACGCCGGGCAGATTGATTTCTGCCGGATCTTCTGCTGTTGAAATGTTGATGCCGGGCTTATTCAGTATGTTCAGGCAGGTATAGAGTGAAACGGTTTTGCCGCTACCGGTAGGGCCGGTGACCAGAATCATGCCGTATGGACGGTTGATGGCATCCATCAAAAGCTTTTTTTGATGCTCTTCGTAGCCGAGGGCATCGATGCCGAGGGTTGCGCTGGTCGGATCAAGAATACGCATGACAATTTTTTCGCCATATAAAGTAGGCAGCGTGCTGACACGAAAGTCGATGGCGCGGTTGCGTGACAGCACCAGTTTCATGCGACCATCTTGTGGTACGCGTTTTTCCGAGATATCCAGCTTGGAAATGACTTTGATGCGGGAAGAGAGTTTATCCCGGATGGCCAGCGGTGGTTGAGCCACTTCATGCAGAATGCCGTCCAACCGGTAACGGATGCGGTAGTATTTTTCGTAAGGCTCGAAGTGAATATCTGATACGCCGTCGTTGATGGCGTCCATCAGGATTTTTTGCAGATAACGCACGATAGGTGCGTCATCGATATCGGTATCGGCTTCGGCAGGTTTCTGTTCGTCATTGTCGGCAAAATCGAGCGCCAGTTCTTCCGCGTTGATTTCGGCCAGGACATTGGCATCGTGTTCGGTGATTTGTTGAATCAGTTTGCCCAGCTTGTCGTCTTCGACGACGATGATATCGACCGCCAGATTGGTCTGAAATTTGACTTCATCGATAGCTTGCAGATTGGTCGGGTCGGATACTGCCAATGACAGGCGGTTGCCGCGCAGATACAGCGGTAATACGCGCCGGGCGCGCATTAATTTGGCTTCCAGCGCTTTTCTCGGGATGACTTCCGGGTCGATGGCAGACAGATTCAGACAAGGGAAGCCGAATTCTGCTGCAGCGAATTCGGCCAGTTTGGCTGGTTTGATTTTTTTCTGGTTGATGACGCAACTGACGAAACCGTCTTCTGCCGTTTTGCTTTGATGCAGCAAGTTTTCAGCTTCTTCTTCAGTGAGCCAGCGCTGATTGACTAGTGCGCGAGCGAGTCCGGTCAGGGCGATCTGCGCAGGTGTGGCGGACATAAAGTACTTTCCGTGTTTTTACTGATGGCGGGTTGGAAATTTACCGTTAAATCCGGATGGATTCAAGGGCGTGCTCAAAATTGTCTGTCATCATTAATCGGTACTCTTTTATTTGCGGCTTTCTGGCAGATTGGCGATATGTTTTTTATCAGCACACGCGGTCTTTTCATCAAAAGAAATCAGTCCGTACTTGCCTGTTGTTCCATATGGAAATTTTATTTGGCGCATATGTGCGTAAGTCAGTGCGTCTTAATTTTTATAAGGCCTCTCTGTAAAACATAAAGGTCTGCGGCGGCGCAGATCCACATGCGCAAAGATCAAGCCGATAATTCAGTACGAATGATGCGCTGAGCGCGAATGTTTGTAAAGGGTGTTTTGTATCACCATCGTGCAAATTCGCTTTCCTGTCCTGATGGCTTGGGCTAGAATGCTGCATCAGTTTGATATTTCAGATGAACCATTGTGCCAACTCTTTACGCTGTCATTGGACATCCGGTTAAGCATTCGCTCTCGCCTTTCATTCATGCTGCTTTCGCGGCGCAAACCGGACAGGATGTGCAATATGAACGCCTGTTGGCACCATTGGATGATTTTGCCGGCACGCTGGCGCAATTTCGTGCGCGAGGTGGTCAGGGTGCGAATGTGACAGTTCCGTTCAAACAGACCGCTTTTGCGCTGGCGGATATTCATCGTCCGCGTGCGCGTCTGGCGCAAGCGGCCAACACCTTGCTATTCACGGAACGTGGCCTGGAAGCCGATAATACAGATGGCGCCGGGTTAGTGAACGATTTATGCAGGAATCTTGATTTTCATCCGGCGGGCACGCGCATTTTGTTGTTGGGTGCTGGGGGGGCTGCCCGTGGCGCTGCGGTGGCATTACTGGCCGAGCAACCGGCGCAACTGGTCGTCGTTAACCGCACCACGGCGCGGGCGCAGGAATTGGCGCAGCAGTTGTCGGGTCTGGGACGTATCGAGGCGCACGAGTCGGCGCAATTGACCGGGCAGGCATTTGATTGTGTCATCAATGCGACAGCGGCGAGTCTGGCTGGCGAATCCATTTTGTTGCCGACGGGGCTGTTTGCCGACGGCAGTCTGGCATACGACATGATGTATGGCGATGCCGCCAGCGCTTTTCTTGCTGCTGCGCGTGAACATGGCGCCAGCCGAGTGTCTGACGGACTGGGCATGCTGGTCGAACAGGCTGCGTTGTCATTTGCGCTCTGGCGGCAAGAGACGCCGGAAACCGCTCCGGTATTGCAACAATTGCGCGCACGGTTACGTGGGTAGGCGCGGGATGCGGTATTGGCTGGCACGGGGGCTATTGACGCTGCTGGTGGCATTGTTGTGCTATCAATTATGGTTGTTTGCCCATGTCTTGTGGTGGGTTGGCCACAATCCGGATGTGACGGCGCTGATGCGGGAACGCTTGCAACAGATGCGTCAGACCAACCCCCACGCGCAGCTTGTGCATCAGTGGGTAGGGTATGACCACATTGCCGGTTCGGTCAAACGGGCAGTCATCGCCGGTGAGGACAGCAATTTCCTGCATCATCATGGGTTTGACTGGGGCGGCATTCAGCTTGCTGCCCGCAAGGATTGGCAACGGGGCAGGATCGTTGCAGGGGGGTCCACCATCAGCCAGCAGCTCGCCAAAAATCTCCTGCTCTCCGATCACCGCACGCCGGGGCGTAAGCTGGAAGAAGCGTTGGTGACGCTCATGCTGGAGAAAACGATGAGTAAACGCCGCATTCTGGAAATTTATCTTAATGTTATTGAATGGGGAAATGGGGTGTTTGGTGTGGCAGCGGCATCCCATCATTATTTTCATCTTGCCCCGGCATTGCTAAGTAATAATGACAGCGCGCGGCTTGCCGCCATGATACCTGACCCACGTTATTTTGATGCCCATCGCAATAGTCGCTGGTTGCGTCACCATGCTGCGACCATTGCCGCCCGCATGGCGCTGGTGAGCGTTCCGCGTTGAACGTATTGAAAAAGATAAAAAAGATGTATTGAACCGTCTTGCTCAAACAGCCGCTTCGGCGCAAAATTCAGGCTTGAATTTCAGGAATGAAAGTTGACATATGTTCTATCTGCCTGTTGTTCGTCCGCTGTTGCTGTTGCTGAATTTGGGGTTGTTGGCGGCACTTGCCGTCAGTGCGGCGCACTGGACATGGGTGTTCTTGGCCCCAGCAACGACCGGCGCGCTATCGGTTGGCAACGGAGTGCCTGCCGCGCAATCCATTCTGGACGCGCACCTGTTTCAGTTGACCACGGCACCGACAGTCGCTGACAATATCGTGCTGGATGGCGTGTTTTCCCATGCGCCATCGCATGGCGGCTATGCTATTCTGACCGTTGACGGTAAAACACAAACTGTCGCTGCGGGCGCACAATTGACTCCAGAACTGGTGCTGAAAGCGGTGTATCCGCACCACGTTGTGTTGACCAGACGTGGAGTGGACATGATCGTCCCGCTGCATCATGCCGTCGCCGATGCCACAATTCCTGTCGTTTCCCGTTTATGATGGTTGACGTGATGCCGAATTGACGCCATAACCTTGCACAGGAGAGCGCCCTATGTTGATCGTGACGACGGAAAATGTTGCTGGCCGCCAGGTAAAGAAGGTGTTGGGACAGGTTTTTGGTGTGACGGTGCGTTCACGCGGGATAGGTGGCAATTTTCTGGCGTCTTTGCGCACCATACTGGGCGGCGAGATTGTCGAGTATACGGGCATGCTGGAAGAAGCCCGGCGCCATGCACTTGATCGTATGGCGCGTAATGCTTCGCTGATGGGCGCCAATGCGGTCATCATGATGCGTTTTGATTCCAGCGAAATAGGTCAGATGATGAGTGAAATTGTCGCTTATGGAACTGCGGTCGTGCTGGACGAAGCATCGCCGTCTGGCGACCCGGGGTTTTTCAAATGAAAAAATGGGTTGTCGTGGCGCTGGCGGGTTTGATGTCGATTGGGGTGGCACTGGCTTTGCTCGGTCACTTGTCAGCGGTGCATTTGTTGTTGATTCCCGGTTTATTGTTGTTGGCGATTGTGTGGGAGCGCTCGACATATTGGCGGTCTTTGCGTGGTGACGGATTGGTGAAGACAGACGAGGTTTTCGAAGACCCGGAAACCGGGCGGCGGATGCGAGTGATGGAAAACCCGTTGACGGGTGATCGGTATTATGAAGAAGAGAAGTGACGCTTTGGTGCGACTCCCCCATTGTTTATGCCGTGTAAGCGAGTGACGCCATACCGTGATATCGTCAACACCAGGCTGGTGCGAGAGAACATGATGGCACAGGCAGCGGGTCACGCGTGGCGTTATCGTCTGCCTTCCGTTCGCAGAAGGCTCGTGCGCGGCGGGTTGGGTGACAGGCTGTGGGGATGGCTGTCGGCGGTGGTGCTGGCAGCGGCGAAGATGGTTTTGGTGTGGCAGAGCGGGCGCGAACGACGCTTTCAAGCGGAGATTCGTTGGCGCAATCGCTTATTGTTGCGAGAAATTGGTCGACGGCGTCATTTGGAGATGGCGCTGCGGCGTGCAGGCGAACAAGAAAAATATATTGGCGAAGCCAAAACCCGTTATTTGCGCACCATGAGTCACGAGTTGCGCACACCGCTGAACAGCATCATGGGATACGCAGAACTGCTATGGCATGATGCCCGCATACCCCCACACCGCAAACAGGCCATCAAAACCATTCAGCAAAGCAGCGAGCACCTGTTGGCGCTGGTAGAAAACTCGCTCGATATCGCCAGTATTGAAAGTGGGCACCTGAAGTTGCTTAACCATCCGTTTGGTTTCCATGCGTTGCTGGAGCAATTGGTGCACATGTTTGCCTTGCAGGCACGAGGAAAAGCGTTGCATTTTCAGTTCGAAGCCGTTCACGCATTGCCATTGCAGGTGAAAGGCGATGAACAGCGGGTAAGGCAGATATTGATTAATCTGCTTGGTAACGCCATCAAGTTTACCGAACAGGGTGAAGTCAGGTTTTTGGTGCGTTATCAAAACGGGTTGGCTACGTTTCAGATACAGGATTCGGGAATTGGTATTGCGGCAGAGCAGTTGCCGCGTTTGTTCGACCCGTTTGTGGCGCGGGGCGATGGGCAGTTTTCCGGGACGGGGTTAGGGCTTGGTATCAGTAAAATGCTTGTCGAGTGTATGGGCGGGAAGCTCGAATTATCCAGCGTCGTCGGTCAAGGAACCTGTGTTGATGTGAGTTTGCCGTTGCCGCAATGGTCGGTGCAGCAGGAGACATTGCTGCTGCCGCAATTCAGGCACCGTCTGGCTTATGTGGGTGGACGCAGGTCGGTCTTGCTGCTCGATGACGCAAGGCTCGGTTATGCCTGGGTTGCAGACAGATTGTCCAGCATGGGATTTGCGTTGGCGATGGAACAGGCAGAAGCCTTTGTGGGTGGCGTGGGTGTCGTACCGGATGCGGTGCTGTTAAATGGTGATTTGCCGGATCGGGTGGCATGGCATGTGTTGCAGCATGTCCGGCAATGGGCCCCTGAGGTTCCGGTGGCGGTGGTGTCGATATATGTGGGTGAAAACGATCGGCGACAAACGGAAATACATTGGCCGGGCGTCCGGTTTTTTCAGACACCGCTTCGTTTTGAGGTGTTGTTGGATTGGCTGGGCGAAAACTTGCACTTGATTTGGGTGGCTGAAGCAGAATTGATGGAGGAATATACTGAGACACCAGTATTGTTGTGCCCATCAGAAAAGCTGTGCCGGGAATTGCAGGAACTACTGGAGTTGGGGCATACTCGCGGTATTGCTGAGAAACTCGATGAAATCGAGGCATCAGGGGTGGATTATGCCGGTTTTGTGCACACTATGCGCGGATTTTTGCGAAATTTTGCTTTTGATGCCATGAAGCGGTTGTTGGCAGAAAACATGACAGGAACCGTATCTGGGGAGAAAATGGGTGGTTGTCAGTAATACGCAGGCATTGCAGCCCATGATAAAAATCCTGATTGTGGATGACGTGCCGGAAAATCTGGCCTTGTTGCATGAAATGCTCGATGCTTCCGGTTGCGAGGTGTATGTGGCAACCAATGGTGAATCAGCGCTGCATGTGGTGGAGAAAATCTTGCCTGACGCGATACTGTTGGATGTGGTCATGCCGGGCATGGATGGCTTTGAGGTGTGTCGCCGGTTACGGGAAAATGCGCTGACCCGCGACTTGCCGATCATTTTCATGACAGGTTTGGCCGAAACGGATGACGTAGTGGCAGGATTTGCCGCCGGTGGGACGGATTATGTGACCAAACCGGTGCGTGTGGGTGAGGTCATGGCGCGTATCAATGCCCATGTCCGGCGTGCACGCCAGTTTTGCGAATCGTGCTCTGTGCTGGATGCGATGGGACAGGCTGTGTTCGTCATGAATGGGTTGACCGGGCAGATTCATTGGCAGACACCGATGACACGCCGTTTTTGGCGTGCCGAGGAAGAGGATATCTGGCGTCAACAGTTGCTCGATTGGCTGACCGATAACCTGACCGATAATGAAGATGGCGGTAATGGGGCAGTTGCGCTCAAACTGAATTGGCAGAATGGTTATTTGGTGTTCAATGTGATTGAACGCACCAGCAGCGGTGATTGGATGATTGGCATCCGCGAAGACAATCCGCAGCAAATGATTGACGCGTTGCTGCGTACACTCAGGTTGACGCCGCGTGAGGCAGAAGTTCTGTATTGGGTGATGTGTGGCAAAACCAATCGTGATATCAGCGAGGTGCTGGGCAGCAGTCCGCGAACGGTGGATAAGCATCTGGAGCACATTTTCGTCAAGCTGGATGTGGAGACACGCACGGCCGCTGTTTCGTTGGCGTTGAACCGTTTGGGATTGATGGGAACGTCATGATAACCGATAAGGTAAATCTGCATACGGCAGCAGCGCATCCTTTCCATGGTCAACTGGTGGTGGCGATTTCGTCGCGGGCCTTGTTTGATCTGGACGCCAGCCATCAGATTTTCGAACAGCAGGGGGTCGAGGCATACCATCATTATCAGGTGGCACACGAAGAGGAAGTGTTGTCGCCCGGTATTGCGTTTCCGTTGGTGACAAAACTGTTGGCGCTCAACAAGCCGGGCAGTGAACCTGTCGTCGAGGTCATTCTGTTGTCGCGTAATAGTGCGGATACGGGCCTGCGTATCTTTAACGCCATTCAGCATTATCACCTGGATATTCGCCGCGCGGCGTTCACGCGCGGCGAAAGTACACATCGTTATGTGGCAGCGTTCGGCGCACACTTGTTCCTGTCGGCAAATCCGGAGGACGTGCGAAGTGCGTTGGCAGCCGGGTATGCTGCGGCCACTATTTTGCCCTCTGCGGTGGGTAGTAATGCGGCTTCGCCGCAGTTGCGCATTGCCTTTGACGGTGACGCGGTCTTGTTTGCCGACGATTCGGAGCGAGTTTATCGCACGGAAGGTCTGGATGCGTTTGAGCGCAGCGAGTTTCTGTCTGCCCGGCAACCGATGAGTGGCGGGCCGTTCAAGGAGTTCTTGTCCATGCTGCATCGTATCCAGTCCAGCTATCCGGAAGGTGAGTCGCCGTTGCGTACTGCGCTGGTCACGGCGCGTTCGGCGCCCGCGCATGAACGGGTTATTCGTACTTTGCGGGCGTGGAAAATCCGTATTGACGAGGCGTTGTTTCTGGGCGGCTTGCCCAAGGGCGAATTTTTGCGCGCGTTTGGCGCAGACATCTTTTTTGACGATCAGAAGGGGCATTGCGAAAGCGCGAGCCAGCATGTCGCGACCGGCCATGTGCCGCACGGGGTGGCGAATGCGGAGCTGCCGCCGTAATGATGATTGTCTGGATAATTCATGATGATGCACATCACAGCGTGGTCGTATCAGGGTAGAATGCCCGCTTCGAATAGCAGGTCTAAAGAAATCGTTAATTTATTTTGTCAGATCGCTGTTGCGATTGTTTGGAAATAAATCCGGGTTAAATACTTGTCTGAATCATTGTGTCTGGATAAATCTGTTTTGGTTACCGTGTCATGCGAATTTTGTTGAGTAACGATGATGGCTATTTTGCACCCGGATTGGCGGCGCTGGCGCAGGTTTTGTCTGCCGTGGCCGAAATTACGGTGGTGGCTCCCGAACGGGATCGTAGCGGAGCCAGCAATTCGCTGACGCTTGATCGTCCGCTGACGATGCGACAGGCGCACAATGGGTTCCATTATGTCAATGGAACGCCAACGGACTGCGTGCATCTGGCAGTAACCGGAATACTGGAGGTGTTGCCGGACATGGTAATTTCTGGCGTCAATCATGGTGCCAATATGGGGGATGATACGGTGTATTCCGGTACTGTGGCGGCAGCCACGGAAGGGTTTTTGTTGGGGATTCCTTCGTTGGCCGTGTCGTTGGTATCAGATGGCGGTAATCATTTCGATACCGCCGCGCGGGTGACGCTTGATTTGGTGCAGCGCTTGCAGCGTCAACCTTTTCCACAAGCGGCGCTGTGGAATGTGAATGTGCCCGATGTTCCGTATGATGATTTGTGCGGCATCCGCCATACACGCCTGGGACGACGCCATAAGGCGGAACCGGTGATTCCGGGCAAGAATCCGCGGGGACAGACTGTGTATTGGGTTGGCGCTGCAGGTGCTGCGCAAGACGCAGGTGAAGGGACGGATTTTCATGCGGTGGCGGAGGGTTGCGTTTCGCTTACCCCACTGCAGATCGATTTGACGCATTATGCGCAATTGATAGCAGTACAGAAATGGCTCAACCCATGAATATGGCGCGTTTTGCCGGAATCGGTATGACTTCCGAGCGCACCCGTGCGCGCATGGTGGAACGCCTGCGTGAACAAGGTATTCGGGATATGATGGTGCTGGCGGCGATGGCACAGGTGCCAAGGCATGCCTTTGTCAGCGAAGCGTTGGCGATTCGTGCTTATGAAGACACGGCGTTACCGATCGGTTTTGGGCAAACCATTTCGCAACCCTATAGCGTGGCGCGTATGATTGAAGTCGTGCGTAATGGGCGTGAATTGCATCGGGTATTGGAAGTGGGTGGCGGTTGTGGTTATCAGGCGGCGGTTCTGTCCAGGCTGGTGCGGGAGGTGTATTCCATCGAACGCATTGCCAGCCTGCTTGGACAGGCGCGGCGCACAGTGCGTGAGCTCAGGCTGAGTAACGTCAAACTGAAGCACGGGGACGGGCAGTTGGGTTTGCCGGAGATGGCGCCATTCGATGGTATTGTTCTGGCAGCAGCGGCATCTGATGTCCCGCAGGCGTTGCTGGCGCAACTGGCCGATGGTGGTCGGATGGTGTTGCCAAAAGGGATGGGTGAGCAGCAAATGTTGGTGATGATTGAGCGTCAGGGCGATGTGTTCAGTGAACAAGTGCTGGAAATGGTGCATTTTGTGCCATTGTTGACAGGAGTGGCTTGATGAAATTGGCTGGGATGCTTTTTTGCGTGGCGGGAATGTTGGGGCTGGCGGGTTGTGCATCCACAGACACGGAGGCACCACTAACGAATTTGAACCAGGCAGGTGCGCAATCTGTTGGACAGCATGCGGAGATCACGCCGCCGGCCATGGCTGGCACGACCGGTTATGTCGTGCGCAAGGGAGATACGCTGTACAGCATTGCGTTGGAAAAAGGCTTGGATTACCACGATTTGGCGGCATGGAACCACTTGACCGACATCAACCATATTCGTGTCGGCCAGTTGTTGCAGATTCAACCACCGGGTGGGCAGCATGCTGCAACAGGAGCTACAACAGGAGCTACAACAGGTGCCGCGCAGGCCATGCCACTCAATCAGCCCGCTGTGGCAGCGCAGCCGGTGGCAGCGGTAACAACCATCAATCAACCACAGGCGGTCAAGCTGCGTTGGTCGCCTGAGGCAGTCAAACAAGTGGATGCGGCGGACGCGGGTGCTGTATCGACGGTGACGCCATCTACGGCAACGGCGGCTTCTGCAGCGAGCGCGACATCCGCTCCGCAGACAGCATCGGACAAGTCGGCAGCAGAAGCTTCGCCTGCCAGTGATTGGGTGTGGCCAACCGC
>JAJYGL010000046.1 GCA_021790625.1 Pseudomonadota bacterium
CTTGCATGTGCGCTTTTTTATAAGGAAAAATATCCTCCGGGTCGAGCGCATGCACAATCATGTTGCTGTCGATTTCAAACACCAACAGGCGTCCATCCGACGTTTCCGCACAATCGATACCAAGATAGTCCAGCCCGGAACGCCGCGCAATTTCCTGCAGGGCAGGCGCATGATGTGCTGCAAACGTCTGATCGAAATCGGTCATGCGCTGCGCTTCTTCCGCCCGATTGTCTGCATTGCGCAACATATCGGCATTCAGGTAATGTACCATCCAGTGCTGTGATATCGCCAGATGGCACAAATACGGCTTTCCCCGCATCAAAACGATACGGTATTTGCGAAACCGCCCGTCCTCGCCACGGTAATCCACAAAAGGTGCCAAAAAGAATACCGCTTCTTCATGTGTTGCCAGATATCTTTCCAATGCAGGCAAATCATCCACTTTTTCCAGTCCTTGCCCGGCATGCGAATCCACCGGCCTGACAATGCAAGGAAAAGTACAACCTAACAAACTTTCCTGACCACCCCCCTGCACCAACTCTGCCAGGCGATCGCGCGGCAAACGCAAGGTTCGTGGCAATGAAATGCCATTAATATCATGAAATTTTGCCCAAACCTCATCGCGTGACAAACGGTTGATATACTCCGGACGATTCAATACCGGTACGGTCACTGTGCGCAACCATTCCGCCACCTTGTGCAGCAGCGGACGATTCTCTTCCGACTCTGCAATGGCGACAAAAATGGCATCATGCGCTGGCAACTGCTGTAACTGAATGTCCGATGGCGAAAAATCCGCTGTCACATACAGCATATCCAGTGAAATATCGCTATTTTCCACCAGAAATTCGACAGGTGTATTCGCCATCAAATCACCCTCGCCGAAAACGGCCAACAAACGCAAACGCACGGGAAACCGTTTGGCCGGTTGATGGAATATTCGTTGCAGCTTCAATGCTTCGCGTTGCATGGCCAGCGCAAAATCCCGATTCTGCTTCAACTGGAAAATGGTGGCGATATCCAGCCAGACCTCGGCAGCCTGTGGTTTCTGCTGTGCATATTCGATCAGTTTGCTGCCCAATGGCGCCAAATCAATGCCCTTGATGGCCATGCGCATCAAATCTGGCAAGCCGATAAAAGGCACGCCGGAACTGGTTGCTGTCTGATTCATGCTCACCCTTCTCTTCGTCCGTTCTGAAACTGTCGTCCAAAACGTAGTACTGCCTGCAACAACACATCCACATCCTGACGACAGGTTCGATGATTGACGATTGCCGCCCGAATTGCCAGTTTACCCTGTATCGTCGTGGTAGATGGGGCTGCCAGCCCGCTGTTCTGTACCGCCACGACAATCGCGGCATTGAGCGCATCAACTTCAGCGCCATCCTGTCCACGGTGGCGGAAACAGACAATGTTGAGCGAAACCGGCACCAGAAGTTCCAATTCCTCATGGTGCACAATCTGTTCACCCAACCATGCCGCGACAGCACAAGTCTCTGCGATCATGCGCCCCATCCGTTGTGCGCCATATACCTGCAAGGTGAACCACGCCTTGAGCGCGCGAAAACCGCGCGACAAATCCGGACCAAAATCACAAGGCCAGGGCGACCCACCCGCCAGACCATCCTGCTCGCGGCGCAGATAAGCCGCCCGCGAGACAAATGTCCGCTGATGCAATTCACCATCCCGAATCAGCGCAAAACCGGCATCGTAGGGAACCTGCCCCCATTTGTGAAAATCGAACGCCAATGAATCTGCCCGTTCGATACCAACCAGCCGGGGGGCGATTTCCGGGCTCAACATGCCCAATGCGCCCAGCGCTCCATCCACGTGAAACCACATATCATGACGGCTGGCAATATCAGCCAGACTGTTTAACGCATCGATCGCACCGGCATCCACCGTTCCGGCGTTACCAATCAACATAAATGGTTGGAACCCTGCGGCCAGATCACGTTGCAACCCGGTTTCCAGCGCGACGACATCGATGCACTGATGCGCATCCACTGGCACCACACGCCAGCAATCCGCACCCAAACCCGCCAAATCCAGCGCGTGCGCAAAACTGCCATGGGTGGCACGTGATGCATATACCGTCCAGCGTTTTGCCTCGGCAGGTAAACCCTGTTCACGCACCGATTCTCCGACCAGACGCGTTCGTGCTACCCAAACGGCAATCAGGGTTGCCATCGACGTGCCCGTCACAAACACACCACTGGCCGAAGCGGGAAAGCCAAACAAATCTCTCATCCAGCGCGTTATCTGGCGTTCCACCTCGACTGGAATCTGATTGCGTCCCCCCAGATTAGCGTTCAACCCGGCTGCCAGCATCTCGGCCAGCATACCAACCGGCGCGCCACCGCCGTGCACCCACCCCATGAAGCCTGGGTGGGCATTGCCTACCGCATAGGGCAATACGTCATCAAGAAATTGCTGATGCACGGTAGCCAATGCTGTTTCCGCAACCGGTAACGCCACATCGAAACGTCGACGAACATCGTCAGGTGCGGGTTGCCAGACCGGGCGCTGCCGAATGTTTTGCAAATAATCCAGCATGTCATCAAGCATACGGTGCCCCTGCCGGCGCAGACTGTCCCAATCTTGCGGATCCAGACTGGTTTGTCCGCACTCTTTTTTCTGTTCATCCACCTGCTGCTTTTACCCTTCTGCCAGATTATAGTGTTTCAATTTACGGTAGAGCGTCCGCTCGCTAATGCCAAGTATATCAGCAACCCTGCGCCTATGCCCGCCATGGGTATACAACAACCGTGCAATATATCCTGCTTCCATCTCGGCCATGGACTGGGCAGGCGCCGCCTCGGTCACCTGTGCCACTGACGCTGACGCCAGCGACGCTGGCGAGGCTGACAACGCTGGCGGCATGGCTCCCTGCGCAAACACGATATATTCTTCGTCGATCAGATGATGTCGGCACAACGCTACCGCCTTGATCAGCGTATTGCGCAACTCACGCACATTGCCCGGAAAATCATATGACATCAACTTGCGAATGGCCGCATCGCTCAGTTCGCAGCG
>JAJYGL010000019.1 GCA_021790625.1 Pseudomonadota bacterium
GGCGATCTGGCATGAACGTGCGACATCCAAAATTTGGTCTTGGCGTCATTATGCAACTCGAAGGTCATGGTGACGATGCCCGTGCACAAGTCAATTTTGGCGCCGTCCATGGCATCAAATGGCTGGCATTGGCCTATGCCCGGCTGGAGCCGGTATGAATTTATTGCACACGCTGGCCAAGATCAGCAGCTTGACCCTGTTGTCACGCATTTTTGGCTTCGTGCGTGACACGATCGTTGCACGTGCCTTTGGTGCTGGCATTTACACCGATGCTTTTTTTGTCGCACTAAAAATCCCCAATCTGTTGCGCCGGTTGTTTGCCGAAGGCGCCTTTTCACAAGCGTTTGTTCCCATTCTGGCTGAATACAAAAATCGCCGCGGACAGGAAGAAACCAAATTACTGATCGATCACGCTGCCAGCCTGTTATTTCTGGCGCTGATCATTATCACCGTCCTGGGTGTTCTTGCTGCACCAGCCATCGTCTGGTTAAGCGCGCCCGGATTCGCTGATGAACCGCAAAAATTCGCCATCACCGTACGTATGCTGCGCATTACCTTCCCCTATATTCTGTTCATTGCCCTTGTTTCACTGGCTGGCGGCATTCTGAACACCTGGAGCAATTTTGCCGTACCCGCCTTCACGCCCGTCCTGTTTAATCTGTCACTGATTGCGGCTGCCTTGCTGCTCGCTCCATATTGTCATCCGCCAGCTATGGCACTGGCCTGGGGCGTGCTGTTGGGTGGCATTCTACAACTGGCCTGGCAACTACCATTTTTACGCCAGCTCAAACTGCTACCGCGCTGGCGCCCGACACGACATGATGACGGAGTCAGGCGCATTTTGCGCCAAATGGGGCCTGCTGTCTTTGGCGTTTCCATTAGCCAGATTTCTTTGCTTATCAACACGATATTCGCCTCTTTTCTGGCCACCGGCAGCGTGTCCTGGCTATATTACGCCGATCGACTGATGGAATTTCCTACTGGCATTCTCGGTGTGGCACTAGGAACCATTTTGCTGCCCAGCCTATCCAAACACTACGCCGACAATGATGTCGTGCAATATTCGGAACTGCTTGACTGGGGGTTAAGACTCACCCTGATGCTCGCGTTACCTGCCGCTGTCGGCCTTGCTGTATTGGCATTACCGCTTATCAGCACCCTGTTTTTATATGGTCATTTCAAAGTGCACGATGTCTGGATGACCAGGCAGGCACTCATCGCCTACAGCATTGGATTATTGGGATTAATCATGGTCAAGATTCTTGCCCCGGGTTTTTATGCCCGTCAAAACATCAAGACGCCGGTCAAAATTGCGCTGATGACGCTCGCCGCCACACAAATCATGAATTTGCTGTTCATCGCTCCCTTGCAACATGCCGGCCTGGCGCTGGCCATCGGGCTTGGTGCCTGTCTGAATGCCGGTGTATTACTCTGGCAATTGCGCCGTCAGCGCATTTATTCTCCGTTACCAGGATGGTCTGCTTTCATGCTGAAAATCATTCTGGCCAGCAATCTGATGGCATGGACACTGGTTGCAGCGAGCGGGCATGACAGCGATTGGCTGACCGGTCACTTTTCTACCCGAATTTTACATTTGTGTCTGCTACTTGCCCTGGCGGTTACGGTATACTTCGCCAGCTTGCGCGTCATGGGCATCCGTGTAAAAACGTTCTTGCGGCATGCTGCAGCTGATTGAAACGAACATTCGAACTCAATATCCGAACCAAATATCCGAACCAAATATCTGAACCGAATATCATGGAAGAATACAACATACTGGCTGCTGTCGATCTGGGTTCCAACAGCTTCAAATTACAGATTGCCCGTGTGCTTGACGATCAACTGTATCCGCTTGATGCGCTGAAAGAAGCCGTCCGGCTGACTGCCGGTATCGGTGCTGATCAACGGCTGGATGCCGCATCACAAACCCGCGCACTGGCTTGTCTTGGCCGTTTTGCCGAACGCCTGCGCGGATTGCCGCAAGGAGCTGTGCGTTGTGTCGGCACCAGTGCCTTGCGTGTGGCGGAAAATACGCCCGAATTTCTGGCGCTGGCCGAAGCAACACTGGGCTATCCGATTGAAATCATTGCTGGACGAGAAGAAGCACGATTGGTGTACATCGGCGTCGTACATAGCCTGCCAAAATCGGAGCAGAGCCGTCTGATTATCGACATTGGCGGCGGCTCGACCGAATGTGTCATCGGTACCGGCACGACACCACTGATTACCGAAAGCCTGCCTTTGGGTTGTGTGCATTACACACAACGCTTCTTTCCGGATGGAAGCATTAATGCACACAATCTGGCGCAAGCCGAAATTGCTGCCCGCGCCCAGGCGCAGAGCATCGCAGCCAATTATCGTGGCAAATGGCAGGTAGCCATCGGTTCCAGCGGCAGCGCGCGCATCATCAGCGACATTCTGGTGCAAAACGGCTGGGCGCAAGAAGGAATTACTCGCGACGGCCTGCAACGTCTACGTGAAACGATGCTGGCCTGCGGTCACCAAAACCGATTGGATTTTCCCGGTATGAAATTTGACCGGAAACCGGTTTTTGCCGGCGGCTTTGCCATCATGAACGGCATATTTGCCGAATTTGACATTGATTCCATGACCGTGGCGGACGGTGCGTTACGTGAAGGCGTGCTGTATGATTTATTGGGGCGTTTTCATCATCAGGACATGCGCAATGCCACCGTCAATCAATACATGCGGCGTTACCACGTCGACGGACAACAAGCCAATCGAGTGACAAAACTGGCTGGGCACCTGTTTGCACAGGCCAGTCGACAGATGGATTTGCCAGCAAAGATTCTGGAAGAATATGCTAGTTATCTCGATTGGGCAGCAAAGTTGCACGAGGTCGGATTGTCGATAGCCCATTCCGGTTACCACAAACATGGCGCGTATATTCTCGCCCATGCCGATATGCCAGGATTCTCGCAAAAAGATCAAACACAACTATCCATGCTGGTGAGCCTGCAACGTGGCGGCTCCGAAAAACTGCGCGGCCTGAATTTCGGTTCCCCC
>JAJYGL010000199.1 GCA_021790625.1 Pseudomonadota bacterium
CCTGTGCGGTGGTGGACGCAGAAACGCAGGCCGATCTGAATCATTTTGCCGCGCAGCTTAAGCAGGCGGCGAGCGAGGGCAAGCGATTTTTGTTTCGCAGCGCGGCCAGTCTGCTGACCGCTTTGGCACAACTGCCTGTGCAGCCGGTGGCAGCAGAAGCAATGGCGAGATATGTGCGGGGAGGCAAGCCGGGTGCCGTGATTGTGGGTTCGCACGTCAAGAAAACCACCTTGCAACTCGAACAGTTGTTGAAGATGCCTGGCATTGAAGCCATTGAGGTGAATGTGGAGCAACTGTCCTCACAACGTGACGCGTTGCTTGCGGAAATCATCCAAAAGTGCGAACAGAGCCATGCAATCGGCAAAACGCCGGTAGTATTTACCAGCCGTATAGAAAAGACCTTTGCCGACCAGACAACACGACTCGCGTTCGGTGATATGGTTTCCGCTTTTCTGATGGATGTGGTGCGTAACTTACCGAAGACCTTGGGCTTTTTGATCAGCAAGGGGGGTATCACATCGAATGATGTATTGAGCTCTGGTTTGGCACTTCGTACTTCGCGCGTGGTCGGACAAATTTTACCGGGCTGTTCCGTTGTCTGCTGTCCGTCTGATCATCCGCGCTATCCGGGTTTACCAGTAGTCATTTTCCCCGGCAATGTTGGCGATGATCAAGCGCTGGCGACAGCATACGGCAGACTGTCTGGAGGAAAAATGTAGGGAACCCACACGGGACGGGGCTTGGCGGGTGACTGCAGCGTTGTGTCTCTTGTCAAGGAGAATAACCCTTGACCTAGCCTCTCGGCATTTTGGTTTCCTGCGGTTTCCATTGTTGATCCATAACCTGATCGAACGTCCACGGGCAAGAATCCGGCAATTCGATATCGATACCGGTTTCTTTTGCGAAATCATAAACGGCATCGGCCCACGGATCAGCCCACCACGACGAATCATTGATTGACGATTTCAGGCCGGGTGTTTTTTGCAATCTCGTTTCAATGGCAATGCGTTGAGTTCTGATCGTTGACTGCCAGCTCGCACCACGCCGTTCCGGTTGATATTTCCATTTCAGAAGATGGGATAACAAAACAGCCATTCGATGCGACAATTCGCGCTGCTCACTTTTACCCACGTCTTCCACCTCATCAGAAATATGCTCGATATCAATCTGATCCAGTTTCCCGGCACGAAGCAAGGCAGCCTGTTCATTCGCCCAGGCAACAATATCGGTTTCATATGCGGTTCCCATTAAAACCTCCTGCGCAAAATCGGTTTCAAGATCCAGGCTTGGGGTGAGCAACTTTTGACGCCTCACCAATATTGTAATTTTCCCTACAAAACGCCTTGACCGGTTCTAACATCGCTATCATCAATGGCACACATTGCTGCATATCCACTGTAAGTTGCGCCACCATGTCGCCATCATAATCGTGGTTCAGGTTGTTCCTGATTTCCCTTACCCGATTCCATTCGTCTTCAGACGTAAATTCAAACTTTTCCGCGAACGCAGCGAGCGACGAGTTGCCTTTTATTTCAAAATCTTCCTGAATGGCAATAGAACGTAAAAGCTTCCCCAACTGTTCCTGGAACTCTGAAAAACGCATTCGGAATGCGGCCAGAACATTTCCATCCGGAATGCTGATTTTTTCAGGATCAACGCCAATCGCACCATGTTTTTCGGCTTCCTGAAGCGAAAAAAGAAGATATTCGCCCAAACGCTCAAGCGTATCGATCTTGCTGGCAATAATACGGATATTGGCTATCTCCGGCATAACAACACCCCGGTTTTCTTCGCGATTTCGACGATCGGAAAATCGTTTCTACGCCCGGCATCATTCACAACCAGGTCAACTTTTATTCCCATCACGTCTTCAAGGCGGCGCTTTGCTTTGGCAATCACACCCCATTCCACCGGTTCAGGAACCTCAACATACAAATCGATGTCACCGCCTTTTTTATTGTCATCGACACGAGAACCAAATAAACGAACCACCGCATCATTTCCAAAACAGGCATCAATGACAGCAGCAATCTGTTGTATCTGGTTAGATGATACGCGCATTTTTATTCCATTTTCAAATCGACCATCCCACAAACCAACTCAGGCGACTTTTTGGTGGATAGTCGAATTTGTTTCATCTGGCAGATCCCAACTCACCCATGCATACGTGATGAAGAAGGTTCGTCATCTCCTGGGAAAAAGTTCTGTCGCATCACCTCATCAATAGCCCACGGACACACTTCGGGAAATTCGGTATAAGGCACGCCCGTTTCTTTTGATGCCGCCTCAACAGCATCATCCCAAGCATCTGCCCACCAATCCGTGTCTGATAAAGAAGCTTTCAAGCTCGGTGTCTTTCTGATTCGCCTAGCAATGTTATTGCGTTGAGTATGGATAGTAGCTTCCCAGCTTATCCCGCGATGAGACGGTTGAAATTGCCATTTTAGCAAGTGCGCCAACAAGACAGACATCCGGCTGGACAATTCCCGCTGCTCACTCTTGCCCACGTCCTCGATCTCCTCGGCAATGTGTTCAATATCAATCGCCGACATATCTCCAGAGCGCAACAATGCCGCTTGTTCATTTGCCCAGGCAACTATGTCAGTTTCGTATGCGGTTCCCATTAAAACCTCCTGCGCAAACCAGTTTATCGCATCCGCGTCTGACCATGCGCCATTGTGTCATTCGGAATGGTCATACCAAGAGTATCTTGGCAATATTTCTCAAGGTTATCAAGCATGTCAGAATAATTTACTGATGCTTTGATTGCCAGACGCAATCTTTCAGAAAGGAAATCATAATCATCAATATAATCATGAGTCAAATCATTTCTTAATTTGCGCAACCCAGGCAATTCTTCCGATTTGATGGTTAATATTCCAGCCTTTTCTGCAACTGAAAAATTCTCCAACGCCGTTCCCGGATTTTCACCAACCGCTTCAACCCACACCACAATAAGCTTGTCAGAAAAATAATCCTGCATGCGACCAAATCTGGCACAAAAAGCGCTAACGCG
>JAJYGL010000226.1 GCA_021790625.1 Pseudomonadota bacterium
GATAAATCATCGGATGGCCAGCGATGTCCAGATACTGCTTGGGACACGGGGCATTCATACGCGCACCACAACCCGCCGCCGGGACAAGCCCAAAAAACGAAGCGCCCATCACAACATGATCCAACAGGTAGGGTAGTCCGACCGTCTTCTGACAGCCTTACCAATTTGTTGAGAAACGATTGCGCCTGCCAACATTCTGCTAAAACGCGACACATACTCCCTATTTACTACCCGTATACCCGGGAGGTTCATCTCTTTCCGCCCATCTTGACCACGCCCATGACGTTTCCCGACAACCTATCGTGGCGCTTCTTTATGTTTTACGACGCGCTGCGTGCCATGGTGTTGCTTGACGGGGTGCCGACTGCTGGTATGGCGTGATTTCCCATGCTGCGCCGGTGCCGAGTGGTGCAGCGGATGATGTGGCGCCGCATGCCGCCTGCCCTTTGCCGGGCGGCGAGACGGGGCTTTATGGGAGGTGACCGTTTTGCTTACGCCAGACGTGTCATTTGGGGACTGCACGGTTTTATTTGCATTATTATTGTCAGAATTATTGTCAGAATTTCCGGCAACAGGATAATCGACTTCCAGCAAACCGGATTTATGCAGTTTAACCGAAGGCAACCAAAGCATCTGTGCCGTTTTAAAGCGCGATTTACGTCCTAACTGCAAGTGATTGTATTTTTTCAACTCAGCAACACTGGCATGGCAATGCGTTGCCACCAAACGCTCGGATTGCCCTCGCCCGGCCTGACAGGTATGCCAACTCACCAGCGGTTTGTCATACTGGTTCAGATTGTTGGAAAAAGCGTCTGCTTTGTCAACGGGCAACAACAACTGCGTGGGCGTATCCGAACGAATGACCGGTTTGTCCCAGGCAGAATTCAGGGAAATAAAATCCTTGACAGGCATATTTGCCAGTTTTGCAGCCAGGCTCACATCCATCGGCCTATCCACCGTCACCGTAGTAAAGTATGCCTGATCCGGAATATCACTCAAATCCACACCTGCATTTTGCGGATTGGCCACAATGCGCTTCAATGCCAGCAATTTTGGCACATAATCGCGCGTTTCCGGCGGCAGATGCAAACTCTGAAAATCGGTTGGCAAACCCAGCGCCTGATTCCTGGCAATGGCATGCTGCACACACCCTTCACCACAGTTATAGGCTGCCAACGACAATTCCCATGAGCCAAATTGCTGATGCAGGCGACTCAGGTAATTCAGCGCAGCATCCGTCGCAGCCAATACATCCAGACGCCCGTCATAATTGCCTGTTTCGCGCAAACCAAAGTGTTTGGCCGTGGATGGCAAAAATTGCCAGATACCGGCAGCATGACTGGTGGAATACGCCATTGGGTTATACGCGCTTTCGATCATGGGCAACAGAGCGATTTCCGTTGGCATGCCGCGCTTTTGCACTTCGTTGACAATATGATAAAGATAACGTTTACTACGTTGCACGGTACGCGCCAGATAGTCGGGATGCCGGGCAAACCAGTTCATTTGTGCCGCAATGCGCGGATTATCCGAATGCGTCATGCCGAAGCCAGCGCGCAAACGTCCCCACAGACTATGGGTTGCGGAATCAGTCGGATCGGGATTCTGACTTGGGTTTGGATCTGGGTTTTGGTTTGGGCCGGAATTTGCAGTGGAAGGGAGATTGGATGCGTTTTGGTCAGACACAACAGGCAATACAGTCGCTTGTCCGGTCGCTGCAAATGGCCCCGCTATCGCAACTTCTGAAGACATCGCGCTGCCCTGCATTACGGCAATGTCATCAGACGCATTTGGTGCAAGCTGTTGGTGCATGAACGCAACAAGACCCGAATCATCGGGTAATGGGCACGCAAATGTTCCAAAATTTTTTGCTTGTTGCGGTGTGTCCACCCCATCTGCCCTGGCGACCGTCACCGTAGTCATCGCCAGAAACAAGCTAGCCATGCAACATAACAAACGCCATTGGCGCAGCGCAAACACGCCCACCCTTTCGTCAGTCATCCTGTCAGCCACCTTTCCCCAAATTATCCCCACCAAGAACTTACTGATTTATAATTCCCGTGAAAGCGTCGATGCGTCCGCTTGATTTCACTGGAAATCTGCGTATGCGAAAATGATAAAAACAGAATAAATCAGGATTTCCTGATTGCCCATACTAATCAAAGCTATACTAATCAAGGCGTTAGGGAATCACATCAATCGCGCATCGGCCAAGGCACCAGCCGAAACTCAACCAAAATCATTCTTCAACTGACGAAGTATACTGAATACTTCGACGGCTGTGTCAATTTTTTTGCCGGATACGTGTTCCGCATATTGCCAGACAACCGGGTGATGACAGCGCAAAAACGGGTTTGTATCCATCTCCAGTGCCAGCGTGGAAGGCAAGCTTGGTTCACCTAGCGCAACACGGGCACGGTCCCGTTGCGCCCGTGCCTGCAACAGCACATTGTCCGGTTCGACAGTCAAGGCAAAGGCAAGATTACCAAGCGTATATTCGTGCGCACAATATACTTTCGTGTCTGTCGGCAGAGCAGCCAATCTGTTCAGCGAATCGAGCATCTGCGCTGCTGTCCCTTCAAACAAACGCCCACAACCGCAACCAAACAGCGTATCCCCGCAAAACAGAACGTCATGCCCAACATAAGCCAGATGTCCTGCCGTATGGCCGGGAATATCCAGCACTGTCAACGATAATGACAATTCCGGCAGATGCAGCATCTCGCCACCACGCACAGGATGGGTCACGCCAGGGATGGCTTCCAGCGCCGGGCCAAACACCGGAACTGTCTGATGCCGCACCAGTTCCATGACACCATCCACATGATCATGGTGGTGGTGCGTCACCAGAATGGCAGCCAGCGTCAGTTCATGCTCACGCAAAAACGCCTGCACAACACCGGCATCCCCTGGGTCAACCACCACAGCGTGGCGCTGTCCATGGATGACCCAGATATAATTATCCCGAAACGCCTTAAGCGGGCAAATTTTCCATAATATGTTC
>JAJYGL010000269.1 GCA_021790625.1 Pseudomonadota bacterium
AATCTGGCCGGGTTGATGCGGTTGTTTTGCATGGGCGACATCACGCCGGTGGGGCCGCCGGGATTGATGGCGGCTTTGGCGAGCTGGCTGATGTCTTGCGGGTCGGCGTTGGCGATGGCTTGCGGTTCGACGGCAAGTACATGTCCACCGATGATGGCGGCGTGTTCGCCGATGACGCTTACCCGTCCCATGCCTGGCACGTCGTCTCCGACTTTGGCGTACACGGTTTCAGCGCCGCTCTGCACTAGGGCGACTCTGACGCCATTGCGCTGCATGACGCCGATGAGTGCCGGCCCGGTTGGCCGCGACGGCGCCGCTGGCAAGACCGGCATGTCCAGCAAGGGCAGTTTGACTTTTTTGGCTGATTTTTTGGGTGGCTCCGGTTCAGGGAAGCGTTCGGCGGGGTAATTCATGCCGCCAAAGCTGTTCTGGTTGGTGGAGAGTTCTTTGTGCAATTCGGCGGCAAAGATCTTGTCGGCATTTTTGAGCATGTATTCGGCGCGGGCTTTTTTGGTTTCTTCCTCCAGCAGGGCGTTTTGCTGTTTGGTGAGCTCCAGCACGGCGCGCGTCTGTTCGATGGCGAGATTTTGGCCGGTGAAAGGGTCGATGTCGGCAGCGAATGCCGTATTGGCAAGCAGGCCGGCAAAGACTACCGGCAGCAGGCTTGCGGCAACGGCATTATTCGGACGGATGTTTTTCATGATGGATATCCTCAATTGTTGATGCCGACGACCGCCTGCGACAGCACGCTGCCGCCGGGCAGCGTGGTGGAAATGAGCGCGGTATACGGCGGGAAGGTCATGGGAGAATTGGCGGCGCCGCTATCCGGCGAGCGCACACGGGAAGAGGCATTCTCGAACTGCATGATGCTGCCAAAGCCGTCGGTGACGTCGTTTTGCGACAACGCCAGCACCGTTGCCACGTCAGTTGACGCGCCGGTGCCGGTGGTATACATGGCCGTTGGCGCGTTCTGCCATGAAATCTGGTTAGGCGGTGTGGTATTGCTCGAATCCCAGCGCGGACAGGTGGTAATAGGCGTGCAACCGGGGCTGCCATTGGACCAGTAATCGATCGACGCGCTGCGCGTGGGGTCGGCCTGATAGCGCATCAGGTAATACGCCGACAGTGCCTGTGCGATATTCTGCATTTTGACGACTGTCTGGTTGTACTGACCAAGCACGAAGCTCTGCCCGTTGAAGGTGATGCCCGTATCGTCGCCGGCAAGCGTCAGGTTACCGGTCACCGGGTTCAGTCCCGTTCCCGCATCGAGCACGCGATTCGGCCCCGCAGAAACAAAAGCGACAACGTGATAATACAAAGGGACGCTATTCAAAGTCACCGCCATCCGCGGGCTGATGAACACGCACAACGGGGCGCCGTAACCATCGGTCGCCAGACTGCCGGCAGCGTGGCCGGTATAATCGGACCACGGCGCGAAGGTCGCTGCCGTCGCAGTACAGCGCCCGGTGCCAGACGCGGTAGCCTGCGCCACGGCACCGGAGGGAAAGCTCAACACGGCGTTCGAGTTGGCTTCGATGGCGTTGACATTGGCCTGATACGCTGCCGCAAAACCGGATTGCAATTCGGACAACAGGTTTTGTGTCTGCATGCCGGACTGAAAATTGACCAGATATTTGAGCTGCGGCGCGACAGCAACCGTCATGATCGCCATCAGGCTGATGGCGACCAGAATTTCGACCAGACTGAACCCGGCACTTCTTGCAAGCTGCTTGGGAGTCTGTCGACTCGGGTTTGTCGTATCAATCGTCATCATTCGGTTCACCATTCCCATACCCTTCTTCAGCGGTAACTCAGCTTGTTGCGCAATTCGTTGGGGTCATAAGTCGCGGCCAAGGCTTCTTCCGCGCTGACCAGATTGCTGCGCACCATCTCGGCCAGTTTGTTGTTCATCAGCATCTGGCCGGAATCACCCGACTGGCCGATGGTATTCATCAAGGTCTGCAATTTGTCCTCGCGGATGATGGCGGCGATATTGGAGGTATTGATCATCAGTTCATACGCCAGCACACGGCCATTGCCATCGGCACGCCGCACCAGCGTTTGGGACATGACGCAATTGAGCACGGAAGAAAACACGTTGCGCGCCCAATCCTTTTCATCGGACGGAAAAAACGACAGTACACGGTCGATGGTTTTGATGGCGGAGTTGGTATGCAAGGTGGACAGCACCAGATGACCGGTTTCCGCCGCAGAAAACGCCGAGCGCATGGTTTCATAGTCGCGAATTTCACCAATCATGATGATATCCGGGTCTTCGCGCATGGCGCTGCGCAAGGCAGCATCAAACGAGCTCGCGTCACGCTCCAACCCGATTTCGCGCGTCGTCACCTTGCAGCGACGCGAATACAGCGGATACTCGACTGGGTCTTCGATGGTAATGATATGGCCTTCGCGTTTCTGGTTCAGCAAATCGAGCAATGCAGCCAACGTGGTCGATTTACCCGATCCGGTAGCACCCGTAATCAAAATCAAGCCGGTGGGTCGGTCGACCTGCTGCAGGATGCTGGGCGGCAATCCAACTTCATCTGTTGAAGGAATACGGCTGTTCAGACGCCGCATGACGATGGCAAGCCGGCGACCATTGGCATACACCAAATCCACCCGCAATCGCCACAACTCAAAACTGACGGCAAAACCTTCGCCATCCTTGCCCGTCGTACGCGGCACGGCCAGTTTGTCAGCAGGCGTATTGATGCCAAAGTCACGCAACAGCATGGCGATATCCGAATCGGAAATCAGCGCCTCGCCATCACGCTGCATGACACCCATGACGCGGAACCAGATGGGTTCGCCCACAGTGAGATGCACATCGGAGACGTGCGAAACCTGCAGAATGTCGCGCAGGCGCTGTTTGAGATCAATCATGGCTTCCCCTTAACTGGATACGGCATACATGGTGAGATTGGCTCCCCACGGCAACACGGTATTGAGCAAAACCGGATAGGGCGGCAGGGCCAACACGTTATATGGTGATTGTGG
>JAJYGL010000063.1 GCA_021790625.1 Pseudomonadota bacterium
ACAGGTTCGATTCCTGTCGGGCAGGCCAAAAACAGATTCCCGCTTTATGGTGGATGTAGCTCAGTTGGTAGAGTCCCGGATTGTGATTCCGGTTGTCGTGGGTTCGAGCCCCATCATCCACCCCATCAAAAACCCCATGAATTCAACATGGCTTGTTTCTGGCGTTATCTCGCCGTCTCCTTGTTTCTCTCTGTTGCTATCACTGTCGCCCACCCATTTGATACACGCTCACCCTGTTTTTTTGCCGCAAAAAGTCTTGCCTGGGATTTTGTCACAAAATTGACAAATATTACCGATTCTTCTGCTAAATACGTGTTAGCATTCAAGTGGCTTAATGACAAGTGTTCATTTATGAACCTTCTTCAAAATAAAAAATTACAATCGTTGCGGGCCAATGTCTCCGCGCAACTTGCTCAGTTTTTTCTACTCTCTCCAGGCGAATTACGAGAATTTGTTTTTATCAGTTCACATTCACCGATTTTTTCGCGCTATCGCTCGCGCTTCATTCTTTCACGCGTTCGGATCATTGCGGCCGTGTTTGCCATTCTGACCCCGATGTGGATTGTGATTGATTTTGCCACCTTTCCATCCAGCATTGCCACGATCCTTGCCATCGGACGAATACTGATCAGCACAGCCTTTGCTCTGCTTGCCCTGTTGTGCCGCTGCAGTCCCAGTACCCGTCATGCTCGCGTCGGCATCAGTCTGCTGGTGTTTATTCCCACCATCTTTTTCATTTTTAGTCGACTGATATTGTCCGGCATACACTTCAATGCAATGGGTTCCGCCATGTCGGCCGGCTATACCTTTTTACCCTTTGTTCTGATGTCTGGTCTGGCGCTGTTTCCGCTGGTGGTCGCCGAAACGCTGCTGTTCGCATTGCCGTTGTTGTTTATATTTATCATTTCCTTGTTTTTTCATGAAGTTGGCGTGTTGCCCGGGATCGACAATTTGATTGTGTTTTGGCTGTTATTGCTGATTGCAGTGGTTGGCAGTCTGGCTTCGCTTTCGCAACTCCAGTTGATGAAAAATCTGTTCAATCAGTCCAGCATCGATCCTTTAACACAAACCATGAACCGGCGCAGCGGTGAACATGTGCTCGCGTTACAATTCGCACAAGCCAAACGTCAAAGACATCCCCTGTCGTTTGCTTTTCTCGATCTGGACGATTTCAAGCGACTGAACGACGAATTCGGTCACCCAACGGGCGATATGGTGCTGCTGCAGGCAGCGGACACGTTTCGTCAGGTGTTGCGCGATGGTGACGCGGTCATTCGCTGGGGAGGCGAAGAATTTGTTTTGATTTTTCCTTTTTCTAACGCGGAACAAACGGCCAAGCGTCTGGAATCTTTGCTCAACAGCCATATTTTACAACGCCCGGATGGACAGGTACAAACTTGGAGCAGCGGAGTTGCCGCCTTGCCGGATCCAACCAAACTGACCTGGCAGGAATTACTCAACTTAGCCGATGTCCGTATGTATCGCGCCAAAAAAGCCGGCAAAGCGCGGGTCGTATTTTCTGACGAAACAAATCCGGATTCGCCACTACAATAGCTCTACAACCGACTTGGTCACTCGAACACGGGTATCTGTAGATTCCCGTCATCAATGCGAACATATCCCAAACTGCTGCACGTAAAAACATATCAAATGCAAGTATTGTACTTTGAACCTGAATCCGTCTACAATTAAAAGACATACCACTAAAAATAGGGGGTTGATAATGTTGCATTCGCAAATATTGAATCTGATAGAGCGAAAGTTGCGTTATATGGCTCTACCAATCAAAGTCAATTTCTGGGGTGAACGTGAATTACTGTTGGATAATTCATACAAAGTTGAACTATCCATTCGTTCACCCGGTTCTTTGATCACCCTGGCTTATCCCAGCCTCGGCAAACTGGCAAAAAATTATGTCGAGCAGGAAATCGATCTGGAAGGCGACATGCGCGACATCATCCGGATCGGTGAAATTTTGTGTGATGCCGGATCGCAAATCGATAAAAAAAACCGGATGGATTTGATCTGGCTGTTCCGTCCAAGGAAAAGCAATAGCAAAAATGTCAGTTATCATTATGATGTGTCAAATGATTTTTACTCCCTCTGGCTGGATAGCCGACTGGTCTATTCATGCGGGTATTTCAAAAATCCGGGCGACAGTCTTGATCTGGCCCAGGAACAAAAACTCGATCATATTTGCCGAAAACTCAACCTTCAGACTGATGAAAAATTTCTGGATATCGGTTGCGGTTGGGGAGGACTTCTTTTTTGGGCAGCCGAAAATTACGGCGTTCGTGCTACTGGCATAACGCTTAGCAAAAATCAATATGACCACGTCAGCGAACAAATTATCAAGCGAGGACTGCAAGACCGTTGCAAAGTGCGTTTGATGGACTATCAGGAAATGCCGGAAACCGAACAATATGACAAAATTTCCTCGGTTGGCATGTTCGAGCACGTCGGACGGAAAAACCTGCAAAAGTATTTCGGCAAGATTTATCGCCTGCTGACGCCCGGCGGCCTGGTGATGAATCACGGCATTACCTCAACCAGCTTGGAAAAAGATGGTCTTGGCAACGGTATTGGCGATTTCATTGAGCAGTATGTCTTCCCCGGCGGTGAACTACTCCATGTGTCCAGCATCATCGAATCGATGTCGCGGCAACATCTGGAATGTGTGGATATTGAGAGTTTGCGCCCGCACTATGCCAAAACGCTCTGGCATTGGGTCGATCGGCTGGAGGCACGAAAAAAAGAAGCCAAGGAATTGATTGGCGAGAAAAAGTATCGGATATGGCAAATCTACATGGGCGGCTCGGCACATGCTTTCGAACGCGGCTGGCTGTCACTGTTCCAGATTCTGGCCGGCAAACCACTCAGCAACGGGTCGATGCCATACCCGTTTACGCGTGACCATTTTTATTGTTGAACGCCATTTCAATTTTCCCCGGCAAGCGAGAAACCCTGAAACAGGAATCTTAAAAACATATCGACAAGC
>JAJYGL010000121.1 GCA_021790625.1 Pseudomonadota bacterium
ACAAGTCTACCACCACAAATCAACCATTGAGAAAAATACATGTATTTAAGTTGGCGTGGTGGTGATTTTTGTTGTAAAAAAGTGACAATTTCGTTCAGAATGGTAGCTTCAAATCGGGTGCGGCCTCCAGCAATACACGGCGAAAGTCGCCCTGAATGCGTTTCAATCCCGCTGTGGTGTCAGCTTCAAAACGCAATACAATGACTGGCGTCGTGTTGGACGGGCGCGCCAGACCAAAACCGTCAGCATATTCGACCCGTAGACCATCGATGGTAATAACGTCCTGAGCGTCGGGAAATCTGGCGTCTTTTTGCAGTTGCGCCATGAGGCGGAAGTGCTCGCCTTCCGGCAGGGTGATATTGAGCTCCGGCGTATTGACGGTATCGGGCAGGCTGTGCAGCGTGGCGTTGATATCCGTCTGACGGCTCAAGTATTCCAGCAGGCGGGTGCCGGCATACAAGCCATCGTCGAAACCATACCAGCGTTCTTTAAAAAAGACGTGTCCGGACATTTCGCCTGCCAGTAGTGCGCCGGTTTCCTTCATCTTGGCTTTGATGAAGCTGTGGCCGGTTTTCCATAAAGTGGGTTTGCCGCCGCGCTCGCGGATCCAGCCGAACAGTTTTCGGGTGGATTTGACGTCGAAAATGACCTCTGCGCCAGGGTTGCGCGATAGCACATCGTCGGCAAACAGCATCAGTTGTCGGTCGGGGAAAATGATTTGGCCATCTTTGGTGACCACGCCTAACCGATCGCCATCGCCATCGAACGCCAGACCGATTTCAGCCGTGCTGGTTTTCAGGCGCGCAATCAGGTCGACGAGATTTTTCGGTTGCGAGGGGTCGGGATGGTGATTGGGGAAGTTGCCATCGACTTCGCAGAACATTTCTTCTACTTCGCAGCCTAAACGACGGAACAGGGCAGGGGCAAAGGCGCCGGGAATGCCATTGCCGGCGTCGACGATGATTTTCATCGGGCGGGCGAGTTTGACATCGCTCGCGATACGGTCGATGTATTCGGTCGCGATGTCGTGCTGGCTGTAGGTGCCTTGCCCGTTGACCAGATCACCCTTTTCCAGCCGGATGCGCAGCGCCTGAATGGTGTCGGCTGACAGGGTTTCGCCGCCCAATACCATTTTCAGACCATTGTAATCGGGCGGGTTGTGAGACCCGGTGACCATGACGGCGGAATTGCTGCCTAGCTGGTAAGCAGCAAAGTAGGTCATCGGGGTGGTGACCATACCAAGGTCGATGACATCGATACCGGCTTTTTGGATGCCGCGCGCCAGTGCGCTGGCGAGTTCCGGTCCGGACAAGCGGCCGTCGCGACCGATGCAGATTCTGGTTTGCTGGCGGGCAACGGCTTCCGAGCCGATCGCGTGACCAATTTGCTCGACGATATCGGCGGTCAGGGTTTTGCCGACGATGCCGCGAATGTCATAGGCTTTGAAAATTTCTGATGGCAGAGCAGGCAAGACTTTCTCCTTCGCATAAGGCGAAAACGGTGGTTGGAAAATGGCAGGCGGAAAATGGCCGACGTGAGCATAGCGCAATACGGGACAGATGAGCAAGACCGTCATGGTATTGTCAGCCCATTGTTATTTTCATCCTCTTACCTTGCTTGTTACCTTGCTTGTTATTCTGGTTGCAGACCAAAGAATCGCAGGATACGTTGAGGTAACCATGCGACGTGGCCGGGAAAGCGGCCGGCAGGAAAACCGACATGGCCGCCTTGCGCATAAAATTCACAAACTGTCGTGGGGGATATCTGTTGCGCGGTTGGTAGCGCGTGCGCGGGATAAAACGGGTCGTTGCGTGCGTTGACGAGCAAAGTGGGGATGCGGATATCGCGCAAAACAGGCAGGCTGGCGGCACGCGCCCAATAATCGTCCGCGCTGGCAAAGCCATGAGCAGGCGCCGTGTAATATTCGTCGAAAGCCCACAATGAATTGGCTTCGCGCAGACGCTGTTCGTTGAATAAACCGGGAAATCGTCGGCATTTGTCGCGGGCTTTTTGCTTCAAAGTACGCAGGAAATGTCGCGTGTAAATGAGGTGCTCGACGCCGGTATCCAGCGTTTGGCCGGCTACCGCAAGCTGGAAGGGTACGGAGACCGCGACACAGGCATTCAGCAGCGACGACGCTTTGTCGGCCTGTTCGCCGGCAAAACGCAGCAATGCATTACCACCCAGCGAATATCCTACCGCAAAGAGCCGGCCATCAAAGAGCCGATTATCAAAGAGCCGATCACTGTGCTGTGAACGTAAATGCTGCAAGACGTGATGAATTTCTGCGCTGTCCCCGGCAAAGTAAGCCCGTGGTAACCGGTTAGGCGTGCCTGAGCAACCGCGAAAATGCACGACCACGCCGCGCCATCCGGCATGTAAAACTGCCCACATCAGATTACGGACATAAAAAGCTTGTGCATTGCCTTCCAGACCATGAAACAAAACCACCAATGGCGCGGGCTGTGTCGCGTCTTGTCGGGCGGGTGTCCAGTCCAGATCGAGAAAGTCGCCATCGGCAAGTTCCAGACGTTCGCGCTGATAGGGAACGAAGGGCTTGGGCGCAAAAAAATATGGGTACAGGGTTTGCAGGTGGCCGCCGGGCAGCCAGAATGGAGCGGAATAGTTGTCAAGTGGCATGGTGTTCAGGATAGCAGAAAATTCTTGTCGAAACCGGATTTGTCGAAGCCGGACGCATTGCACATGGTATCCGACCATTGATCGGAATACAGGGGCGTGGGAATAGAGGGACAAAAAGTACAGAGACAGGCCACGATTTGCCAAAAATTTCCGGTTGACGGCACCATTTTCCCTAAAACAGCTCCAAAAGGGGCGGTGGGAGTTGATTAAAGAGCGTGCTGCTGGTAACTTGAGCAGTCCAAGAGATCAATCCAATCTTCGGGTGTATCACTTCTGTTTGGGGTATCAACCCGGTACGAATCAGTAAATGGATGTCCGCTTTTACAGGGATTATGAATAA
>JAJYGL010000125.1 GCA_021790625.1 Pseudomonadota bacterium
GATTCAGCCGTACGAATGCCACCCGTTTATCTGGCAAACGAACCTTGACCCAGTCCCCCGCATCGGCCAGCCAAACCAGAATCACGCCGGCCGCGATATGCGCACACACAGGTGACGCTCCGTCAGCATTAACGTAAGCCTCAGCGGCAGAACGCATGACGACAGTGTGCACTGGGACCAGATGCGCCAGTTTTATCCATGCCATCATGCCAGTCAAATCGCGAACATGCGCCCAATCGCCGCTGACTTCCACCACTTCAAACGGATACTGCCGGTTGACCACGAAGCGGGGCTTTGCCTTATCCGATGGCGTTGCGTACAACGCAGCGTGAGCATCTCCCACCGAACGAAAATCCAGTGCATGAGCAGTCCCCGCCAGGCCAAACAGCATCATGGCAAACAACGTGTGCAAAAAATGGATACGCATGGCTGAAATCAATGACTTGCGCCTGTATTCGACTGTTTTTGCTGCATGTACATCGCCTCAAAATTAACCGGATTCAACAGCACTGGCGGAAAACCGGCGCGACTGACCAGATCGGACACCGTTTCGCGCAAATAAGGAAACACGATATTGGGACAAGCAATGCCTAACACCGGTTCAATTTGATCGTCAGGAACGCCGGTGATACGAAAAATACCGGCCTGCGCTGCTTCAACCAGAAACATCACCGTTTCGCCCAGTTTGGCGGTAACCGTTGCCTTGATAATGGTCTCAAACACGCCGTCACTAATCGGAGCGCTCTGCGTTGTCAACTGCACACCGATTTCCGGCGCATTGCGCTCCAAAAAAATCTGTGGCGCATTCGGCACTTCTACCGACACGTCTTTGATATACAATTTTTCAATGGCAAATACGGCTTGCGCTTCCTGCTCACTCATAACTACTCCAGTTCATGACAAAGTCGTCATTGTAACCTGAATCGAGGTCGGTTTTATGACAGCATTGCCAATTCATGCCGATTACCTGATAAGCCATTGATTTATCCTGCCAGACCACCGTCGCGGCCATGTGGGAATTAATCAGCGCTTCCCTAAGCGGTATCGGGTTGGATCTATCACGCCAGCCTCGATGAATCCCTGTCTGCGCAAGCGGCACGCATCGCACACTCCGCACGCGCGCCCGTCCTCATCTGCCTGATAACAGGAAACGGTATCGACGTAATTCACACCCAGCGCCATGCCACGCCGGATGATATCGGCCTTGGAAAGCGTCTGCAATGGCGCATGGAGACGCAATTCATGCCCTTCCACACCGGCCTTGGTCGCCAGATTGGCCATACGGGTAAAAGCAGCGATATACTCCGGGCGGCAATCCGGATAGCCGGAATAATCCACTGCATTAACGCCAATAAAAATATCCTGACTCGTCAAGACTTCTGCCCAGGCGAGCGCAATCGACAGCATGATGGTGTTTCGCGCAGGAACGTACGTCACGGGAATGCCCGATGAGGCCGCTTCTGGCACGGCGATACGGGCATCGGTCAGCGCAGAACCACCGAACAACGATAAATCCAGTGTAAAGATTCGATGCTCAAACGCGCCAAGCGTACTGGCAACCCGTTGACTGGCGGCGATTTCTGCCCGATGACGCTGCCCATAATCAAAACTCAGCGCATGGCAAACAAAACCGGCTTGTCGCGCTTCAGCCAGCACTGTGGCCGAATCCAGACCGCCTGACAATAATACCACCGCGTGCCGTTCCATCATGACATCCCCTACCACCATCCACCCTCAATGACCTTTGGCTTCGCCCCACAGAATTTTATGCAACTGCACCTGCAAGCGTACGGGCAAGCGGTCACGCAAAATCCATTCGGCTATCTCCGTGGCATTGCTGCCATGCACGGGAGAAAACAGAATCGGACACCGCGCAGCCAGATGATGCTCCCGTATCAATTCGCGCGACCAGCAGTAATCTTCTTCACTGGTGATCACAAATTTGACTTCGTCTCGCTCTGTCAGTTGCGCCAGATTTCCCCAATGATTTTTTGCCATTTCACCGGAACCCGGCGTTTTGATGTCCACGATGCGCGACACACGTGTATCGACCGCCGAAATATCCAGCATGCCGCCGGTTTCCAGTGACACATCATAACCGGCATCGCACATTGCAACCAACAATGATAAAGCCTCGCGTTGCGCCAAGGGCTCACCACCAGTCAACGTGACATACGGCGTCGCAAATGGAGCCAGTTGCGCCAGAATATCAGTTATCGTCAACCGCTCTCCCCCCTGGAAGGCGTACGCGGTATCACAATACACACAACGCGCCGGGCAACCTGTCAAGCGGACGAACACCGTGGGCAAACCCGCTCGACTGGTTTCGCCTTGAAGGGAATGAAAAATCTCGCTAACCCGTAGCGTCGCTTCGTCAGACACTCAATTTGACTCTAACAGTTGCAGCCGTTTTCTGCCCAGTTGTGCGGCTGGTGTATCCGGGAATTTCCTGACCAGTTTTTTCAATGTCGCCTGCGCCGCATCGAGATTACCCATCTCTACCTGAGCACTCGACAGATTGAGCATGGCATCTGGCACCTTGGGTGAATGCGGATAAATCGCCATCAACCTTTGTTGTGCCGCTGCGGCGCTTTTGAAATCCTTGAGTGAAAAATAAGCGTTGCCAATCCAGTATTGCGCACTGGAAGCACGCTCGTCATGAGGGTTTGCCTTGACGAATTTTTGAAAACTGCCAATCGCGCCCTTGTAATCGCCCTGTTTAAACTGGGACAATGCCATCTGGTAGTCTCGTGTCACTGTATCGCCACCAGCAGGTGCAGTCATCGCATTTTGCGAACCATTCCCGGTATCAGCTGCGCCATTGCCCGAGATATCATTACCCGAGGCACCGTTGGCAGATACATCGGCGCCATTCGCCGCTCCGCTGCCAGACGATGCGCCTGACGCGCCTGGCGTACCTGACGTACCATTCTGCGTCAGCGCGCGCAAACGCGAAGCGCGCAAACGCGAA
>JAJYGL010000243.1 GCA_021790625.1 Pseudomonadota bacterium
CCAAGCCTTCATGCAACACATGTCGGACAATGGCGCGCGCGGCCAAACGTCGGTTGGACGCGGATAAATCACGACGACAACGCCGCATGCGACGGCGCAAGCGCGACTTGCTCTCTTGCGAAAGAGAAGATTCAGAAGAATGCATGGGAGCCCCCGCAGATGCCGTTGAACTGCTGATCTTGAACCTGGGGTTCAAGTGGTCGCAGCGGCAGCACTTCAGGCACATTACACGACATAACGCACACACCAGTACTGAACACTTACCGCAACCGGCATAAAGCTATTGGTTCAAAGCACTTGCAATCCTGACGAACACCGCAGGCGCACAGAAAACATGAAAACGAACTTTCGACAAACACCCGCTCAACGACGCAACCATTCGGAAAACACCTCTTTCAGAAAAGTACCGACTGTGCCTTGAGCGCCTCATCGAGCGCCGCTTCCATGGTCTCCATTCTACGCTGCACTTCATGCGTGTCAACCGTCGGCGGCGCTTTATGCAAAAACTCGAACGCCATGTTGAGTGCCGCCATCACGGCGATGCGTTCAATGCCGATGACCTTCCCCTGTTCGCGAATTTCGCGCATTTTCAGATCCAGATACTGTGATGCCTGAATCAACGCCTCCTGCTCAGACTCTTCACACGCCAGCCGGTACTCACGCCCCATGATATAAATATCGAGCGCCTTGCTATCTCGCGCCATCACTCCACCTCAGGTATTTTAGCCAACAACGCATCAAGACGACTGGACGCCTCAGCCATTCTTTCCATCAACTGCTGATTCTGTTCCTGCAACTGTTTTCCCTGGTCGGACGCCGCCGCCAATTGCTGCCGCAGGCGCAAGTTCTCATCCCGCAACGCCTTATGTACGGACAACAACTGCGCCAACTTTCCTTCCAGCGAACCTAACTGCGTATCCAGCTTTGTATTATAATTGACCTGTTTCGTTTCCATCCAAGACACCACCATTATGGAATCATCGCTGCCATTGCCCGACCCAAACATCAGTTTTGATCAGGAAAACCCTTTGCATCCTGCCGCCGTACGGTATCTGGCCAATACACCACAAGATAAAAGCTGTTGTCTCATCGACAACACTGGCCGCCATCTACCTGAGCAGGAATGTCGTGATATTCTCGACGCTCTGATAGAAAACCAGCTCTTTGGCTTTCGTACCCTGTCGGCTCAAGGTGGTGATACCATCGACCTTGCCCGGCGTGAATCTTCGCACATCCAGATAGGTGAGCAATTATACCGCTTGATTGTCTATCGGTATGAGGCGCGAATCGAAAATTTTTGACCTGCGCCGCGCGCGCCGCGATCTTCCCGATTTGACCCGCAACGCGGCTCATGGAGGAATAAATCAGCTTAACTACCCGTTCGTTCGCAACATGGCCTTCAACTGTGCCAACCGTGCCACGCCCTGTTGACGCGCTTGCGCTGGGTCTGTCGGGTTCTGGTCGGTACGTTTGACCGTAGCCGGGTCAATCTCGGCCAGAAAACGGGAAGGCTCGCACACCTGCCATTCCCCGCCACGCTTGCGTCGCTGGCAATAACTCAAAGTAAGAGAACGTTGTGCGCGGGTGATTGCCACATACATCAGGCGCCGCTCCTCTTCCAGACTGCCGTTCTCTACCGCTTCTCGATGCGGCAGAATACCGTCTTCCAGGCCAACCAAAAAGACGTGGCCAAATTCCAATCCTTTTGCGGCATGAATCGTCGATAAGCGCACCACATCCACTTCATCCCCTTCCTGACCCTCCAGCAAACTCATCAACGCTATGGTCTGCACCAGTTCCAGCAGGTTTTTCTTGTCATTCTCGCCTTTTCGCGTCAGCCAACCCACAAATTCCTGCACCCGTTCCCAGCGTGACTGTGCTGCCCTAGCCTCCTCATGATCAAACAACCACGCCTCGTATTGAATATCTCGCAACAATTCCGTCAACAATTCGCCTGCGGGCACACGCAACACATTGGATTGCAAGCGGTTGATATATTGGCAGAACATCAATAATGGGCCATGCTGAGCCGGTTCCAGTTTTGCCTGCAAACCGGCTTCGAACACCGCTGCAAAAAGGCTGATCTGACGTTTTCCCGCGTATTCACCCAGTTTTTCCAGCGTTTGTGCCCCCACCCCGCGACGCGGCGTAGTCAACGCTCGAATAAAGGCCGGATCATCATCCTCATTGCTGACGAGTCGCAGATAGGCCAGGATATCCTTGATTTCCGTCCGCTCAAAAAAGGATACGCCGCCAGAAATGGCGTAAGGAATCTTCTCCTCGCGTAACATTTGCTCCAGCAAGCGTGACTGATGGTTTCCCCGGTACAGAATGGCATAATCGCCATAACGCGCACGACGCTCGAACCGGTGCGCGGACAGGCGCATCACCACCTGACGCGCTTCTTCACTGTCATCGCGCGCGCACAACACCGTCACTGCATCACCGCTACCGGCTTCGCTCCACAGTTTTTTGTCATACAACCGTTCATTGTGCGCAATAACGCTGTTGGCGGCTTGCAGAATATGCGTCGTCGAACGGTAATTTTGTGTCAACTGCACAACCTTCAGTCGCGGAAAATCTGTATGCAACTGACGCAGATTCCCTACTTCTGCCCCGCGCCAGCCATAAATCGCCTGGTCATCATCGCCCACGGCGGTCAATGCGCCGGACACCCCACATAACAGGCGAATCATGGCATACTGACAGGCGTTGGTGTCCTGATATTCATCCACCAACACGTAGCGCAAGACTTTGCGCCAATGGGTCAACACGGTCTCATTGGTTTGAAACAATTCGGTCGGCAAACGAATCAGGTCGTCAAAATCCATCGCTTGATACGCTTTGAGCGCTTTTTGATAGGATTGATAGGCGCTGGCATCTTGCACATCAAACGGCAGTTGGACATCCGCCAGCGCTTTTTCCGGCGATTGCAGGGCGTTTTTCCAGTGACTGATGCGCGA
>JAJYGL010000191.1 GCA_021790625.1 Pseudomonadota bacterium
CGCTAACCGGAACTCAACAATACTATTATCTGTTTTTGGCTACCGTCATTGGCATGGCGTGGCTGGCCACCCGTCTGCAACATTCCCGCATCGGACGGGCGTGGGCTGCCATCCGCGAAGATGAATTGGCTGCTGCGGCAAGCGGGATTGCCGTGCGCAATTACAAGCTGCTGGCTTTTTCCCTCGGCGCTACTTGCGGCGGATTTGCTGGCGCATTATTTGCCGGATTTCAAGGCTTTGTCAGTCCGGAAAGTTTCAACCTGATGGAATCGGTCATGGTGCTTTGTATGGTAGTGCTAGGTGGTATGGGTAACGTCAATGGTGTCATTTTTGGCGCAATCCTGCTCACTGTGTTACCAGAAGCCCTGCGCATGATGGGCGACTGGCAGCTCAATCATTTCGGTCATATCTGGATCGACCCCAATGACGTGCGCATGCTCCTGTTTGGCGGCGCATTGATTCTGATCATGCTGTATCGCCCGGCAGGACTCCTGCCATCACCTGCGCAACGACGCGAATGGCAGAAGAAATCGCCATGAATGCCCTGCTTGATATCCATCAGGTCAGTTGTCGGTTTGGTGGTGTGCGCGCCCTGCACGACGTCAGTCTGACCGTCGAGAACAACGAGATTTTTGGTCTGATAGGCCCGAACGGAGCCGGGAAAACCACGTTATTCAATGTCATCACCGGACTGGTCACGCCAACTTCAGGCAACGTCACACTGGATGGATGCTCCCTGACCGGACTGGCTGTCCACGACATCCTGCGTCACGGTCTGGCACGGACCTTTCAGAATATCCGGCTTTTTCCCGGGCTTAGCGTGCTGGAAAACGTACTGATCGGGCGTCATAGCCTGGGCCATGCCGGCATCTGGGGCGCCATCTCGCGCAACCAACGCACCAAACGCGAGGAAACCGAACTGCGCGACACGGCACATCAATTGTTGCAGCAAGTCGGCATTCACCATCACGCGCAGACACTGGCGCGCAACCTGCCTTATGGTGACCAGCGTCGACTGGAAATTGCCAGGGCGCTCGCCAGCGAACCCAAACTGCTCGCCCTTGACGAACCAGCGGCCGGAATGGGACAAACCGAGCGCGACGCCTTGCGTGAGCTCATCCTGTCCTTACGCGCGCAGCGTCATATCAGCATCCTCATCATTGAACACGATGTCAAATGGATGATGGCATTATGTGACCGGATAGCCGTACTGCATTTTGGCGAGCGCATTGCACTAGACGTTCCGGAACGCATTCGCCAGCACCCCGATGTCATCGCAGCTTATCTGGGTAGCGCATCATGACCGGGCTGGCATTACACAACATTCGCATCCGTTATGGTCATCTGGAAGCAGTGCAAGGGGTCGATTTGCACGTCGACGACGGGGAGCGCGTATGCCTGATTGGCGCCAATGGCGCTGGAAAGACCACGCTGCTCAAAGCAATCGCCGGTCTGTTGCCTGTCCACGCCGGCCAAATCCACTTCGATGGCCACTCCCTGCTTCGCATGGCACCACACGATATCCTGCGCCGCAGGATAGCTTTGGTGCCAGAAGGTCGCGGCATGTTCAATCAATTGAGTGTGGCAGAGAACCTCTCGCTCGGCGCGTACACCCGTACCGACCCACTGGCTGTCAGGCAAGAGATCAACCACATCTATGACACGTGGCCCAGATTGGGTGAGCGTCGCCACCAACCGGCAGGGCAGCTCTCTGGTGGCGAACAGCAGTTGCTGTCCATCCAGCGCGCATTGTTGTCACGCCCTCGCCTGTTGCTGCTTGACGAACCGACCATGGGACTCGCTCCGCTCATGACCGAGGCCGTATTCGCCAGCCTCGACATGGCGCATCGCAACGGCGTATCCATACTGCTGGTGGAGCAGAATGCCAGGCTGGCGCTCGCCCACAGCGACCGCGCCGCCATCATGGAAACCGGCCGCATCCTCATTACTGGCGCCAGCCGTGCACTGATTGACGATCCAACGGTACAAGCGGCTTACCTTGGCCTCTGAAAGCGCCTCTCAATTGGGGTCGTGACCTTCCAGCCATCGATACTGAAATTTGTCTGCCGGTTGCGGCCGGTCGAACAAGTAACCCTGATAATGACGGCAACCATACTCACGCAACAAATTACGTTGTTCTTTGGTTTCCACACCCTCGGCAATGACTTCCAGATTCAATGCCTGCGCCATGGCAATGATGGTACGGACAATCGTGCGATCATTTTCTTCTGTCTGAATATCCTGCACAAAGGATTTATCGATTTTCAGCTGATCGATCGGCAACCGTTTGAGGTATTGCAAGGAAGAGTATCCCGTTCCAAAATCGTCCAGTGAAAACCGCACGCCGATCTGCCGCAATTCCTGCATGACCAGAATGACATTTTCCATATCCGCCAACAAGGCGCTCTCAGTCAGTTCCAGTTTCAAATGCCCAGGCCAGACCGCGTATTGCTGTAGCAAACCCTTCACATGGTGCACGAAATCACTTTGATGCAATTGTGCCGAACTGACATTGACCGCCAACACCAACTGATTGATGGCCGGGTAAGTTTTCCATGCCACCAACTGTTTGCATGCCATTTCCAGCACCATCTTGCCAATTGGCTGAATCAGCCCGATTTCCTCCGCCATCGTGATAAACTGCGCTGGCGGAACAATGCCCCGCTCCGGATGCACCCAGCGAATCAACGCCTCCGCACCAACGGGCCGTTTCTGATCGTCGACCTGAATCTGATAATGCAACCGAAACTGGCGGGATTCCAGCGCCTGCCGCAACTCGGTCTCCAGCGTTGCGCGCACCTGCAACGCCTGCTGCATTTCCGGTTCAAAAAATGCCATGGTGTTTCGCCCGGCTTTTTTAGCCTGATATAGTGCAATATCGGCTTCTTTCACCAATCCCTCGACCGCAGCATCCTTGCGAAAAAAGGTTGCTCCCAGACTGC